>DKIP01000037.1:0-17495 GCA_002454335.1 Cytophagaceae bacterium UBA6715
CCTATGTGGATAAGGAATGGAACACAGGAAAGGGATTTATGGCCGTTGGTTTTGAAAAAGTAGGGGATACAGAACCCATCCGATTTGGAACCACAAGAATCAATAAAGGTAATTTGAAATTGCGCTATGTCTATAAAAAATAAGGTCTTGGTTCTTTTGGGTCCTACGGCTAGCGGAAAAACTTCTTTAGCCGTTGCGCTTGCGAATAAACTGAATGGGGAGATTGTATCAGCAGATTCCCGACAAATTTACCAAGGCATGGATATCGGAACAGGAAAGGATTTAGCCGAATATGGAAGTGTGCCTTATCATTTGATCGATAATCATCAAATTGGTGATGTATATTCCGTTGCACATTTTCAAAAAGAAGCGCTCGATGCGATTCAAGAAATTACTTTCCGTGGCAAATTGCCGATTGTCTGTGGGGGAACGGGACTTTATTTAGAGTCTTTGATTAATCAATTTCAGTTTTCACGCGTGCCGGATTTTTTAGTAGAATCTTTGACATACGAGTTAGATTTCCATGTTTTTGGCTTGAATCCCGCTTTAGAAGTTCGTCGAGAACGAATCTCAAATAGGCTAAAAAAACGCATAAACGAAGGTTTAGTTGAAGAAGTACAGGCTTTGTTGGATCAAGGTATTTCAATGGATGCCCTAATTTGGATGGGATTAGAATATAAATGGGCTGTTCATTATTTGAACGGCGAAATCTCCGAGGATCGTTTTCAACAGGGGTTGGAAGTGGCGATTCATCAGTTTGCCAAACGTCAGATGACTTATTTTCGCAAGATAGTGAAAACAGGAATTCATATAACTTGGATACCAGATGCCCTTGATTTTCAGGGGAAAAGCGATTTCGTGATAAAAAATCTGTAATTTTTTTGTGGACACATTTGTAAAATGTCCGAAAAGCACTTACTTTTGCAATCTCATTACGAGACAGAGAGTTGGCAGAGTGGTCGATTGCGGCAGTCTTGAAAACTGTTGACTGTAACAGGTCCGGGGGTTCGAATCCCTCACTCTCTACGGAAAGCGAAACGCAAGTTTCGCTTTTTTTGTTTCTAGCAATTTTGGCTAAATTCGAACATGAAATTATACTTGGTTCCTACGCCCATTGGCAATTTAGAAGACATCACCTTGCGTGCGATTCGTGTTTTGGGCGAAGTGGATGCCATTTTAGCTGAAGACACCCGAACATCAGGTTCTTTATTGAAACACCTAAATATTTCCAAACCACTCTATGCCCACCATGCGCATAATGAACATGCGGGAGTTGCCGGAATTGTTAAATTGTTAAAAGAAGGGAAGTCTTTAGCGCTGATTTCTGATGCGGGAACTCCGGGTATATCCGATCCTGGATTTTTGTTGGTCAAAGCCTGTGTCGAACAAGGAATCGAAGTAGAAACGCTTCCTGGTGCGACTGCTGTCATTCCTGCTTTGGTTAATTCAGGTTTTCCCATTGATCGTTTCGTATTTGAAGGATTTTTGCCGCATAAAAAAGGCCGACAAACCCGATGGAAAGCCATTGCGGAAGAGGAGCGGACAACGGTTTTATATGAATCACCGCATCGATTGGTGAAGGCTTTGGAACAAATGGTTGAGTTTGTAGGTGCTGAACGACCTGTTATGGTAGCCCGAGAATTAAGCAAGATGCATGAACAAATGGTTCGTGGAACGGCTGAAGAGGTATTGGCATATTTTACGACCCACCCAGATAAAGTTCGAGGAGAAATTGTCATTGTTATTGCCGGGAAGTAACATGAAAAAGTTGCTGTTTTTGTTGTTGGTATCTTTTGGTCTACAGGCTCAATTAAGCCCGCAGGCTGAGGTATCCTTGATTACAATCGCACCAGGAAAGGATTTGTATTCCGTTTTTGGGCATTCATCCATTTGGATTCAAGATCCTGCTAATGGCATTGATCGGGTGTATAGTTATGGCACCTTTGATTTTGATACAGAATATTTCTACTGGAAGTTTTTGAAGGGAACTTTGCCTTATACGATTTCGGTCAATTCCATGCAGACCATTTTGGATTATTATGGCTCGGTGGAACATCGGACAGTGAATATGCAGGTATTGCACTTGAGTCAATCTGAAAAGAATTTGATTTTTAATCGATTGGAAACCAATCTCTTGCCTGAAAATCGGGAGTATTCCTACAAGTTCTTTTACGATAATTGTGCCACACGGATTCGCGATCAAGTGGAAGCAGTTTCAGGAAAATCCTATGCTTGGGATGCGTATAAGCAGATTCAAGGTAAATCTTATCGGGATTGGATGAATGTATATTTGAATGCCAACTCCTGGGAAGCGATTGGGATGAATTTAGCTTTAGGTGTTCCTGCCAATGTAACTGCATCAGCTTCTCAGTCTTGTTATTTGCCAGATAATTTTTTCGAGGCTACGAAATTAGCTCGTCGCGGTGGTCAGCCTATCGCTGATGATCCTTTGGCATTATATCAGGCTCCTGCGTCATCTGAAGCGGGTTTTGATTGGTTTGGGCCATTTACGCTTTTGACTTTATTGAGTTTTTTAGCCCTATTTTTCGCATGGAAATCACCACGAGGAACTTATGCATTTGATGTGGTTTTGTATTCCGTTTATGGCTTACTAGGCTTGTTTTTATTTTTCCTCGCTGTGGGTACTGACCATATCGTCATGGGTTGGAATCCAGCATCTTTAGTATTGTTCCCCTTGCAATTTCCGTTGGTCTTTTGGTTTGCTAAAAATCCAGCTTGGAAACGATATAATCAGGTAATGGCTGTATTGGCTTGTGTTGGGTTTGTCTGGTGTCTGTCGGAATCTTGGACACTAATTTTTCCATTGTTGCCCGTTCTCATTCGCACAATTTCTTTAGCTGTACGGTCAAAAGCGGTGAATAACGGATAGAGTCCTTCCCAGGTATTCATTACCTTTGTTTTTTACTTCATCAAATTATGTTTAAAAAGATCTCCATTTTCTTGTTGATCAGTACTACTGTTGTAGCCCAAACCGTCTTTTCTCCCGCTGAAAAGCCTGTTGAATATCATCCTTTGCACATGGATGAAACCATTAAAGCGGATGGTCACTTGGATGAGACTATTTGGAAAAACGCGCCTGTCACTTATTTGGATTACCAAGTTGAGCCTTTTCAAGGCAATAAAGCAAGTTTTAAGACCGAGGTTCGGGTTGTATATAATCATCAGTATTTATACGTGGGAGCCATGCTGCATGACACGATTGGGCGGAATAAATTTCGTGCTCCTAATCTAAAGCGGGATTATGAATTTATAGAAAATGATCTTTTTGGCATAGCGATTGACGGTTTTCAAGATAAACGAAATGCTTTGGTCTTGCAGTCGAATGCGTATGGGGCTCAGCGAGATTTGTTGTCTTTTGACGACCGCCAGTTTGATATCAATTGGGATGGATTATATCGGGTTCGGACGCATCGGAGTGATACCGCTTGGGTGGCTGAGTTTGCGATTCCTTGGCAAACATTACGCTATCCAAAAACGCAAAAAGACCAAGTTCAAGATTGGGGAATCAACTTTTTTCGAGTTCGCAGGTCTAGTAATGAAATGACAGTTTGGTCACCGCATCCGCGTTCGATGAGCCCTTTGCGTATGGATTATGCGGGTAAATTGATGGGGATTGTTCCTCCGCCACCTACTGCGACTAATATTCGATTTATCCCGTATTTATTGACCAATACACATCAAGATAATGAGGGCTCTGGATTTCAAGCCAAATTAGGAGGAGAGGTCAAGTGGGCAATCAGTCCAACTTCGGTGATGGATTTTACGTTTAATACGGATTTTGCGCAGGCGGATGTAGACCGACAAGTCAACAATATTTCAAGATTTTCTGTATTCTTTCCCGAGCGAAGACAATTCTTTTTGGAAAATGCCTCCTTGTTTTCAGCCGGTTTAGCTCCTATGGATCAGGTAATTGGGGGGTCAATGTACATTCAACCATTTTTTAGTCGGTCGATTGGTTTAGACGCCCAGGCCCATGCTATTCCCATCATTGCCGGTTCTCGCTTTGTATATCGTTCAGACAAACGTAATCTAGGTGCCATGCTTATGCGTCAAGGAGAAGGGGATGGTGATCCTTTTACGAATTTTGGAGTTGCTCGGTACTCTGAAAATCTGGGAAAAAATAGTCGGATTGGCGGTGTGTTAACTTCGAAAATTTCACCGACCAACCAGCAAACAACGAGCTCGATCGACGGTTTCGTTCGCTTCAATGATGTTTTATCATTCAGTGGCATGGTTTCCACGACGCAAGAATCTAAAACGAGTCAAAGCGGTTTAGCTGAATATGCCCAGTTTTTGTACAAGGGTAATTTTACGACAGCCTATTGGACTCATACGGTCGTATCGGATCAATACAAGCCTGCGATGGGCTTTGTCTCCCGGAGTAATATCATGTCAAATTCGCAAGGATTTGAATTTAACATTCGGAAACCTTGGATGCCTTCGATGATTCGTTTTTGGGCTCCTGGAATTTACACGGAATTCTATCATAGTTTAAAAACAGGAAACCTGATTGAACGGCGTATTATGGGTAGCCCCTTGTGGTTAGGTTTACAAAATGGGGGTGCTATCGGAATTTATGCGGAAGCTGCGCAGCAACATTTGGAAGAAAACTTTACCCCGGTTGGTATTACTATTTTACCAGGTAATTATTCTTATGTTCGGAAAGGGATTTTGCTTGCCAGCGATCCGAGTGCTAAATATTCAGGTTCTGCCGAATATGGTTGGGGTGGCTATTATAATGGGTCGTTGCAATCCTTGGATTCTAAGGTGCGAATAGCGCCTATTCCTCATATCAATCTTGGATTATCGTGGAATTGGAGCAAATTCGATCAAATGGGAGTTGCTCGCGAAACCAAAGAAGTGAATTTATTGATGCTGGAAACACGTCTCGCGATTAACCCCCGCGTCCAATTAATTGGATTTTATCAAAAGAATACTTCTGATGATTTGGATGCTTTGAACTTGCGTTTTGCTTGGGAGTATCAGCCCTTGTCATATGTTTATTTGGTGTTTAATCAATTGAATTATACAGGTGCCGACTTGATCAAGCAGCGTGAGCAAACATTTTTGACTAAATTGTCTTTCCTTAAACAATTTTAAAATGGAAATCGAATTACGCAGTGATACATTTACTTTGCCTACGCCCGGCATGCGGGAAGCCATGTTTCAAGCGCCTCTTGGGGATGATGTGTTTGGGGAGGACCCTACGGTAAATGCCTTGGAAGAAAAGGTTGCCAAAATGTTCGGCAAAGAAGCGGCCTTATTTTGTGTTTCGGGAACTCAGAGTAATCAAATCGCAATTTCAGTTCATGTGAGCAAAGGGCAAGAAGTGATTTGCGATGAATTGAGCCATATTTATTTATATGAAGGAGGAGGAATTATGGCGAATGCGGGAGCTTCTGTTAAATTGCTGAAAGGTGATTTAGGCCGATTAACCGTTTCCCAAATTGCAGCTTCGATTTCCCCAGATGATATTCATGCTTGTGAGAGTCGACTAATAAGTTTAGAGAATACAGTTAACAAAGGTGGAGGAAGTGTCTACAGTTCAGACGATTTGCAGGCGATATCGGATTTTTGTCGGCAAACGCAAATCCCTCTACACCTTGACGGTGCACGGATTTTCAATGCCATGGCTGTGACGGGTCAAACGCCTTTGCAGTTTGGGTCTTGGTTTGATACCATTTCGATTTGTTTGTCCAAGGGATTAGGTGCCCCCATAGGTTCTGTGCTGATTGGGTCCAAGGATTTTATCAAAAAAGCGCGTCGAGTTCGTAAGCGTTTAGGAGGCGGTTGGCGCCAAGCTGGCCTTTTAGCTGCAGCGGGTATCTATGCTCTTGATCACCAGGTAGAACGTTTGAAGGAAGATCATCTTCGAGCGGCAGCTATCGCCAAGATTTGTGCGGATTTACCTTGGGTTGATAGTATTTTGCCTGTGGTAACGAATATTGTGATTGTCCGATTAAAAGAGGGGATTCAGGCTATTGATCAGGTGGCTACTTTAAAGGCAAAAGGAATTCGTTGTGCACCTTTCGGGCCGCAATACATCCGATTTGTGACGCATTTGAATTTTGATGATGCGGCATTGGTTGCCTTTGAAAACCAAATTATTCAGTAAAATTCCTTCGGCTTAGCCTTTATTGGAAAATAATATTCCATGCAGCGAAAAGCCTTTAAAATGTTCTTGCTTCCGGGTTTCGAAGCGGAATACAAAAAAAGACATGAGGAAATTTGGCCTGATTTGGCCAAACTACTGAAATCCGTCGGCATTCAGCACTATTCCATTTTCTTGGATGAAAAGACCTTGACGCTTTTTGCCTATTTGGAAGCACCTGATTTAGCTTTGTTGGACTCCTTACCAGAGCTTCCCGTGATGCAAAAATGGTGGAAATTCATGCGGGATATCATGTTGACGAATCCTGATAATTCTCCCGTTGCCATCGACATTCCATCCGTTTTTTACTTTGAGTAAGATGTACAAAAAACTACTTTTCTTGATTCTATTGCCTGTAGGCATGGTCATTGCCAAACCTGATAAAAAGGTGGTCTTGCAAAAGATGCATTTGGCGAACCGTTATTTCCAACAAAAATGGCCAGATGTAGGGAAGCCCATCGTGAGTCCCGATAAGACCCGCCCATCCAATATTTGGACGCGCGCGGTGTATTATGAGGGATTGATGGAGCTTTATAAATTGGATCCTAAAGCTTCCGACTTGAAATACATGGTCGACTGGGGGAATTTTCATCAGTGGAGTTTACGCAATGGCGCTAAAACGCGCAATGCGGACGATCAAGCTTGTGGCCAAGTGTATATGGACCTGTTTTTGATGCAACGCGATTCAGCTCGTATCAAGCCGATCAAAGAGAATATAGATAACATGATGGAGACGACAAAGGCCGACGATTGGTCATGGATCGATTGTTTACAAATGAGCATGCCTGTTTATACACGTTTAGGGGTGATTTACAAAGATCCACGCTACTTCCAAAAGATGTATGATTTGTATGCCTATACCAAATACAAACATGGTGGAAACGGTTTATATAATCCTGCGGAGAAATTGTGGTGGCGCGATAAAGACTTTGTTCCACCTTATAAAGAACCGAATGGCGCGAATTGTTATTGGTCTCGCGGGAGCGCTTGGGTCTATGCAGCATTAGTTCGTACCTTGGATTTATTGCCTCAAAATGATCCGCATTGGGCGGAATATTTGGCTGATTTTATTGCTCTTTCGCAAGCCCTGCCTGCTTTGCAGCGTCAAGATGGGTTTTGGAATGTGAGTTTGAAAGATCCCTCGGATTTCGGCGGACCCGAATTAACGGGAACGTCTCTGTTTGTTTATGGAATGGCTTGGGGCGTTAGAAAGGGTATCTTGCCAGCTCAAAAATATCAAACAGTCATTGATAAAGCTTGGAAAGGGATGTCGACCTGTGTGCATCCGAATGGATTTTTAGGCTATGTGCAGGGGACTGGAAAAGAACCCAAAGATTCCCAGCCAGTAACCTATGATCATGTGCCTAACTTTGAGGATTTTGGTTTAGGTTGCTTTTTATTGGCAGGATCTGAATTAATTCGCGCGAAATAAGATGCGTTGGCTGCCTCTTTTACTCCTATCTTTTGCTTGTTTAGGGCAGAAGATTGACCGACGAAATGTGGTTGAGCGGCATGTAGTACAAATAAATTCTGCTGATACCTTAGCTTCATTATCCGTGGGAAACGGTTCTTTTGCTTTCACGGTGGATATCACGGGTTTGCAATCATTTCCTACCGTATATTCCAAAGGAATCCCTTTAGGTACGCAAAGTACTTGGGGCTGGCATGCTTTTCCTAATACATCACATTTTAAGCGTTCTGAGACCCATCGAAATGCTTTGTATGCTGGCAGAAAAATTTCCTATGCTTTGCAAGGACATCAAAATGCTCGCAAAGATTCTGCAACTGAATATTTTCGGCAGAATCCGCATCGAGTACATCTAGGTCATTTCGGTTTTCGCATTTTTTCAAAGGCAGGTAAACTACTTGGATTAAATGATTTACATGGAATTTCTCAGCAATTAAATCCTTATACAGGTGAAATTTCTTCTCAATTTGAGGTGGAAGGTGTACCTGTGGATGTCATTACATTTTCATCCCAAAATGCAGACGATGTGCACGTTCGAGTGAAATCAAGTTTGTTGGCAACAGGTCAGTTGCGCTTTTACCTAGATTTTCCATTTCCAAGCCAACAATTTTTAGATGAAGGGGTTCGATATCAGTCGGCAGGCCATAGAAGCCAAATGCGTAGACTACATTCCAATCAATTTGCTTTTAAGCATGTCTTAGATCAATTGCAATATTCAACTTACATCCGAGCAAATGCTGGCCTGAAAGCAGCTCGAGTTTCGCCGCATCAATATGAAATTCTTATGAATTCAACGAATGAAATAGAACTTCAAGTAGGCTTTGGTCAAAATACGCCTAACAGTTTCAGCGAGGCTCGAGAAATAAATCGTAAGGCCTATGTTCGTTATTGGAATTCGGGTGGAATGATTGATTTTGGAAATGTGAAAGATCCTCGCGCGAAGGAATTAGAGCGTCGGATGATTTTATCCATGTATTTGACCAAGATACAGTCGACCGGCGCGGAACCGCCTCAAGAGACAGGTTTGACTTATAATTCCTGGTACGGCCGACCGCATTTGGAAATGACTTGGTGGCATGTGATGCATTTTGGTTATTGGAGGAAGACTGATTTATTAGCGAAATCTCTGCCCTGGTATTCGAAGAATTTTAAAAAGGCAAAGGCTTTAGCTCGCCGACAAGGTTTTGTAGGAGTTCGTTGGCAGAAAATGACGGATCCCGATGGGGGAGAGTCACCATCTTCAGTGGGTTCATTTTTATTGTGGCAGCAACCACATATAATTGATATGTTGGATTTAATTGTCAAAGGAAAGCCCTTGGCTTTTCAGAAAAGGTATTTTCATCTCGTGAATGAAACAGCTCAAGGCATGTATTCGTTGTTGGTTTGGAATATAGAAAAACAAGAATATCAAGTGGGGCCAGGTTTTATTCCCGCGCAAGAATCATTGCCTTATGCAAGCACTTATAATGCACCTTTGGAATTGGCGTATTGGCATCAAGGCTTGCAAAAGGCCCAAGCTTGGAGGCTACGATTGGGATTAAAGGCTAATAGGAATTGGGCGCATGCCTTAGCGCACTTTCCTACCTTGCCTGAACATGAGGGTATTTACCAGGCTGCCGCAGGAATAGGGGATGGTTTTCAAAATCCACGCTTTGTGTCGGATCACCCTGCTGTATTAGGTGCCATGGGGATGCTTGAGCCTTTGCCAACAACTGATACGTTAAAAATGCGAAATACATTGGCTAAAGTGTTGAAAAATTGGAATTGGCCAAGTACATGGGGCTGGGATTATCCTTTAATGGCGATGACGGCGATTCGTTTGAAAGATGCCGACTTGGCCATTAATTTATTGCTAGCTCCGCAAGAAAAGAATACGTATTTAGTGAATGGTCATAATTATCAAGATAAGCGTCTTCGTTTGTATTTACCTGGAAATGGAGGGTTGTTGGCAAGTTTGGCTTTCTTAGCTCGAGGTCAACTGGGTGATAATCAATTTGTTGGCTTTCCTGCCAACTGGCCTGTTCGGCTCGAAGGTTTCGGTAAATAGTTGGATATTTTGTAGTTAAAATAGAACTTATATTCTAATTTTACCGATAACTAACATTTATGCACATGAAAAAGAATTTACTAGGAGCTTTTGTGGGTGGTTTGATGCTGTTCGTTTGGCAGGCATTGTCACACATGGCATTTAATTTACATGAGCCCAATCAGAAATATGCCGCAGGTCAAGATTCTGTGTTGGCAGCCATAAAAACGCATATTAAGGAACCAGGCGGGTATATATTACCTCGGATGCAAGATGAATTGTCCATGGATCAAATGGAGACTTTTACAAAATCGATTCAAGGTAAACCTTGGGCGATGGTTCGTTATTATCAAGCCTATGAAGTGGATATGAATTCCAATATGCTTCGTGGTTTAGCTGTGAATATTTTATTGGTATTCTTATTGATTTGGATCATTAATCGATTGAAAGTGCCTAGTAAACAAAGCATTTTAAGTTTAAGTATTGTCGTGGGATTTATCGCTTTCAGCAATATTTCCTATACGGAACACATTTGGTATCCTGTATTTGATTTGCGAGCGCAATTGATCGATGCGATTGTAGGTTGGGGCCTAACTGGAATATGGCTCGGCTATTGGATGACGAAAAGAAATTAAATGAAAAAAGCCCCTAACCATGGGGCTTATTTTTTGTGGAATCGGAGGGATTCGAACCCTCGTCCAAACCTAGAAACCGGAAGCTTTCTACACGTTTAGATTTGATCAATTTTCGATGCCCAACAGGTTCAGATCAGACCTTATTGAACACTTATTCGCTAGATACTAGTGAACGCTTAGCGAAATCGCATTCACCGACTCTGCATGGTCGACGCTCCAGATTCCCTAGCGGCAGAGTTTGGCCTGGGTGGAACGATGGCAATTGGTTAGTCTATCAGACTAAGCAGCCATGGCATACGAAGTATTGCCAGCTATAATTCGAAGGTTTTTTTAACAGGAAATGCCTCCAACTCCCGACGTGCTTACAACCGACCTACATAAGCTGTCAAAACCGGTCGATCCCAAATGAATGACAAAGATACAAATTAAATTAAGGGCAATGCGGTTGTCGACTTAATTTCATCCATAACAAATAAACTACTGATGTGTGCCACGGATGGCAAAACCGCTAACTTTTCTTGGTAGAAACGGTTATAGCTTTCCACATCAGCACTCAGAACATTTAAATAGTAATCAAAGTTCCCTGATACCAAATGGCATGAAATCACCTCAGGAAAGGCCTTAATAGCTGCTTCAAATTCACTAAAGTTCTGACTTGTTTGTTTCTCCAAGGTTACCTGACAATGTACGAGTAAACCTAAATTGAGCTTTTTGCGATTTAATAAGCCTACATAACCTTGGATATATCCATCTGATTCTAAGCGTTTTACACGGTCGTGTGTAGGGCTCAACGATAGATTTACTTGTTCCGCAATCTCCTTGAGTGTTTTTTGGCTGTTTTCTTGAATTATTTTCAATATTTTAATATCCAGCTCATCTAATTGTTGATTTTTTGCCATAAAGTTTTCGGTTTATCAGTAATAAATTACGCAGTAAAAGTAATATTTTTTGTATAATTATTTTATTGCCGTATTAATTTCTTATTTATAGGTTAATATCCAAAATATTTGTTGCTTGTGCTATATTTGTATCGTATTATACTTCATCAAAGGTAACGGCCAGCGGATTTTTCTGTTGGCCGTTCTTTTTTAAATCAACATCCTATGAAAATCGCTGTTCCAAAAGAAATTAAGATTCAAGAGTTTCGCGTAGGTCTAACGCCTGCCGGAGCGCAAAGTTTAATCCAAGCGGGTCATTCGGTTTATGTAGAAACCGCTGCCGGTTTGGGCTCAGGTTTCCCTGATGAGGCTTATATGAAGGTTGGTGCGCATATATTACCTTCAGCTGCTGCTATCTACGAGATAGGTGACTTGATCATTAAAGTAAAAGAGCCGCTTGCTGTTGAATTTCCTTTAATTAAAAAAGGGCAAATATTATTTACCTATTTCCATTTTGCAGCTTCTCGTGAACTTACCGAAGCCATGATTCAATCAAAGGCAATTTGTATTGCCTATGAGACTGTTGAACTTGTGGACCGAAGCCTTCCGCTTTTAACACCCATGTCGGAAGTCGCTGGTCGGATGGCCATTCAAGTTGGCGCCTATTTTTTAGCAAAACCGCAAGGTGGCAAAGGGAAAATGTTGGGAGGTGTTCCTGGGGTCAAACCTGCTAATGTGTTAATTTTAGGAGGCGGTGTCGTAGGTACGCAAGCAGCAAAAATGGCTGCTGGATTAGGCGCAAATGTGACCATCATGGACACTAATTTGGCTCGTTTACGTTACCTGAGCGATGTGATGCCTGCAAATGTAGCAACCCAATATTCTACGGAATTAGCCATTCAAGAGCATTTACCACATGTGGATTTAGTGATTGGTGCTGTTTTATTACATGGTGCTAAAGCTCCACATCTCATCAAAAAAAGTGATTTATCACGTATGCAGCCAGGAACAGTTTTGGTTGATGTAGCAGTAGATCAAGGGGGGTGTATAGAAACATGTTTACCAACAACCCACGAAAATCCGGTTTACTCTGTTGACGGTATTCAACATTATTGTGTGGCAAATATGCCTGGCGCAGTGCCCCAAACCTCTACGCAGGCACTCACACAGGCCACGTTACCATATGCTTTGTTAATTGCAAATCAGGGTTGGGAAAATGCATGTAAATCGAATGAGGCATTGAGTAAAGGACTCACCATCATTGAAGGAAAACTTTTGGATTACGGTCTAGGTCGCTTGTTTAATTTATAAAGAAGCGTTGATGGAAGTTAACTAAAAACAATTCATGCGTGGCGCGGGTGATGGCTGTATAGAGCCATCGAATATATTCGGCATCAATTTGGTCATCTTTTAAATAGCCTTGCTCTACAAAAACAGCTTTCCATTGGCCACCCTGTGATTTGTGGGTGGTCAATGCATAAGCAAATTTTACTTGTAGGGCATTTAAATATGGATCCTTACGTATCGCCTCTAAGCGTTCCTTTTTCTTTGTAATATGGGCATAATCCTCACAAACGGAATCATAAAGTTTTTTGTTTCCATCTTTTCCTAATGCTGATTCGGCTGAATGCAAGGTATCGAGTAGTATTTTTGCCTCGATTTCTGGATGTTCCTCATAATCGCATAAGCGTAAAGCCACATTCATGAATCGGAATCCATGCATTTCCTCTTCCTTCTTAATCTTTAACACCTCCACAAAATCACCATTGGCCAAAAATCCTGCGGGTGAATCTTCGTCCAACCAGTGATAATTGTTACGAACAATCATTAATAAATCACCCGATGATATTTCATCTTCTTGATATAAAATTGTCCTACGTACAAATTCATTGAATTGAACAGCGCTTTTATTTGACCTAGTAAGTACAATTGTATCTTCTTTGCCAAATTTCCGATAGGCATAATGCATTCCATCTTCCATCTTTTCGCCGGTCATACGAAAAAAGTCTTTAAACGTTGCAGTGTTAAACTGTATCGCTGTAGAATTATGCGTTAATAAGCCACGTAAGTTGGTCGCATTATATAATATCCCCGAATGAATGTCTTGTCGCATTACATCTATTAATTCGTGATCCATGACATCCATGTGGAATTCCCCAGATATATAATCTTTGGAGAGGGCGGGAGAAAGGCTTTTTCCCACAGGAGGTAACTGAGCCGTATCACCTACGAAAATCAATTTATTGCCTGTATGTCCATTTTCCGGATTCGTGAAAACGTATTCAATTAAATCAGTCAACAAACTGTTTTGGCCAAATTCCGATTCATCCGTAATCATCGAGGCCTCATCCACAATAAAAACCGTGTTTGTGGCATAATTATTCATGCGCTGGAATACTAAAGCTCCCGAATTGGGATTACTGACTTGTCGGTAAATCTTCTTATGGATTGTCGAGGCCTTCTTTTTGGAGTAATTGGCCATGACCTTTGCTGCTCGACCGGTGGGAGCTAATAATTGTGTCTTGTATGAAAAGCTACCTAGAATCTTGATGAGCGTGGAGATAACTGTTGTTTTACCTGTTCCCGCATAACCACGAATAATGAATGTCAATGGAGCCCATTCGTCCTCATTTAAAATGAAGGTGCTTAATTTATTGAATAATTCCGCCTGCGAAGGTGTCGGTTCAAAGGGGAATTTTTGATGCAATAAAAAAGCGGGACTCTTGGTGCTACTCATAGTGTGAAATTACACAATTGCATCGGCGATGGCAATCGAGTTTTCGATCGATAAAGGACGAAATACATTAATCAAGCAAATTCGTTCGTATTGGCCTAATTCTTCGACTAAAATATCAGTTTCTTCAACTTGTTCTTCGACTAATAAGCGCGCACGTGTTGTACCCCAATGCATAGGTGCTTCTGGTGTGTACCAAATACCATCTTTTAGGAAGGCTAAATTCGCGAAAGTACAATCTTGAATAATACCATCTTTATGAAAAATTACTTCATCTGCTTCTGGATGCGCATCTAAAATATGCTGGAAAAAGCCGCGCTCTGCCCATTTGAATCCATAATCGATTTCGCCGCTATCCACCAATGCAAATGTCTTTACAATTTTGCCTTCATAAGGTAATATTTCAATGCTTTGTGGATCTTCGTTGTAGGTGATGCGCAGTCGGTAAATGCCCTCCTTAGGTAGTTCGATTTTCTCGATTTCCTCCTGAACATGAAACGGTTCCCATTCCGGAAAAAAGGCTTCAAAGGTTTCATTAACACGCAATTGATGGTAGTCAACATGCTGGGCTTGGCCGTTCGAGATGCAAATGGTTTCTAAAAATGAGAACATAGCTAAAAGGGGAGATAAACTTTTTGAATTAATTCTTCGTATTCTTTTTGCGGATCCGATTGGATGGTAATTCCGCCTCCGCTTTTAAATATTTTTTGTTGGCCTCGTTGTTCGATAAATCGAATCATAACACCTGAATCTAGATTTTTGCCATCAAATTTTCCCATGATTCCCGTGTAAAATCCTCGATCATAGGCCTCGGCATCCTTGATGATTTGCATTGTTGATGCTTTAGGTGCGCCTGTAATTGATCCAGCAGGTAAAAGTGCTTGTAAAATTTGCCCTAGCTTTCCCTGCAAATGGGGCATGATATCACCCGAAATGACGGATGACATTTGCCAAAGATTTCCTTCATGGGTCTTAATTTCTTCGATGTATTTGTAGCGATCTACGTGGATAGGAAAGGCAATTTGGCTTAAGTCATTTCGAATTAAATCTACAATCGTTGCATGTTCTGCTTGTTCTTTCGGGTCATTTTGCAATGTTTCCGGACCTTGCTCTGTCGCCGAAGATGTACCTTTCATCGGATATGAATATATTTTTTGGTCACGAATTTGAACAAAACATTCAGGAGAGAAAACAACAAAAGCGTCTTGGACTAGAAGCTTATATAATGCGTTGGCGTTTTGATAGATTTGAGCTAAACTCGCATCAGTTTCAATGGGTGTTTCTGCTGTTAAATTAACTAGAAAACTATCTCCCCGTTTTAATCCGGCTTGAACTTGATTGAACTTCAATTCGTAAGATTCAGACGAAATCGGGCTCTTGGAAAAATTGAATGAGTCTGCATCCAAGGGCTTGTCTTGACGAATTGAAAAATGAATTCCTAATGCATTTGCCTCTTCTTCCGATCCAGCCCAGGCATGCGAACCGTTGTAATTGATAAAAAATACGAAAGGTATACCTAATTTTCCCCATGTATCCAATTGTTCAGATACTTCTGCCAAGGATACATAGGGAATGGATGGATTCATCCTATAAATAGTTTTGAGCTAATTCAAGTACTTTATTTAATCCTGCAGGATTTTGTCCACCGGCTGTCGCCAAGAACGCTTGACCACCGCCGCCGCCTTGCACTTCCTTCGCTAATTCGCGAACGATGGTACCCGCGTTGAACGATTTCGCTTCCACCAAATCTTTGGAAATAGCCAATGCTAAACTTGCTTTGCCATCAATTTCAGCCACCAATAAGCAAAACAATGTTCCTGCCTCTGTCTGTAAATCAAATGCTAAATTCTTCAACGCATCTGCCGTAGGAACGGATACCTGTTGGATTAGTGCTGGGATACCTGATTTTGTATCGATTTGCTTCATTAATTCCGTTTTCAAACCTCCAATTTCTTTGGCTTGATAGTTGGCAACCGTTTTTTGTAAGCTATTTGCCTGTTCAATTAAACTCGCCACCGCTTTCACTAAATCCTTTGGGGCCTTTAGTAAGGCATTTAATTCCGAAATAACTGCTTCTTGTTCGCTCAAAAGCGCATAGGCTTGTTGGGACGTAATGGCCTCAATCCGACGAACACCCGTTGCCACGGAAGTCTCTGTAATGATTTTACATAATCCGATCTCGCCAGTTGCAGGAACGTGCGTCCCTCCACATAGTTCAACAGAATAATTCTTGTCAAAAGTGATTACGCGAACAAAATCACCATATTTTTCACCAAACAAAGCCATCGCACCTTTCTCCTTCGCTTGCGCGATAGGAACATTACGTTCTTCCAATAAGGGAATATTCTCCGCAATTTTGGCATTGACGATTTGCTCGATTTTTTGAATTTCTTCGTCTGTCACTTTTTGGAAGTGAGAGAAATCAAAACGCAATAATGCATCATTCACCAATGAACCTTTTTGTGCCACGTGATTCCCCAAGACTTCTTGTAAAGCTGCTTGTAATAAGTGGGTCGCTGTATGATTTTGGGTGATTGTTCTCCGACGATTCATATCAATAGATGCTATTACTTCTGCATCTGCCGCTACCTGCTCGATGCGGGCATCACTAACGAAATGAACAATTAGGTCATTTTCCTTTTTCGTATCTAATACTTGAAGCATAATGCCTGAAGGCTTAAAGGTTAATGTACCAGTATCGCCTACTTGACCACCGGATTCAGCATAGAATGGTGTGGTTTCAAGGACAACTTTGTATTGTACGCCACCTTTGTTTTGTACCTTTTGGTATTTTAAAACTTGAGTAACTGTTTGCGTTTCATCATAGCCAACGAAAGAAACCTCTTCGCCTTCGCGAACAATCATCCAGTCTTCTGCGCTTGCTCCAGCATCTTTCCGTGAACGGTCTTTCTGCGCCTGAAGTGCTTTGTTGAAACCTGCCTCATCAATATCCAACCCTTTTTCACGCGCAATTAAGGCAGTTAAGTCAATCGGGAAGCCATAGGTATCGTTCAACTCAAACACATCATCACCTGAAAGTACTTTTCCTTTGCAATCTTCCATCAATTTGTCAAGGCGAATTAAGCCTGTCGACAAGGTGCGTAAAAAGGATACTTCCTCTTCATAAATCACTTTCGCAACGAATGCTTCTTGGGCAATTAATTCATCGAATACACCCGCGAATTGTTTCGCCAACAAAGGCACTAATTCGTGCATGAATGGTTCTTTGAAGCCTAAATAGGTGTATCCATAACGTACTGCCCGACGTAAAATACGACGAATCACATAGCCCGCTTTTGCATTTGATGGCAATTGTCCATCCGCAATACAGAAAGCAATGGCACGAATATGGTCAGCAATAACACGCATTGCAATATCTGCCCATTTTTCATTTCCATATTGTTTACCTGCTTTTTGTGCTAGGAATTGAATCGTTCCTTGGAAGACGTCCGTATCGTAGTTGGACTGCTTTCCTTGAATAGCCATGCAAAGTCGTTCAAAGCCCATGCCCGTATCCACGTGTTTGTTTGGCAATGGAACCAAAGAACCATCTGCCATACGCTCAAATTGCATAAACACGTT
>DKIP01000037.1:17580-32342 GCA_002454335.1 Cytophagaceae bacterium UBA6715
GCAACTTCTTCTGCATCACGTAAGTCGATGTGAATTTCGGAACAAGGTCCACAAGGACCTGTTTCACCCATTTCCCAGAAATTATCTTTCTTGTTACCGTAGATGATACGGTCTTCGCCAACAATGCCTTTCCAAATATCAAATGCCTCTTGATCGAATGGGACACCGTCTTTCTTGTCACCTTCAAATACCGATACATAAATACGGTCTTTGGGTAATTTAAATACCTCTGTTAATAATTCCCATGACCATGTTAATGCCTCTTGTTTGAAATAATCGCCAAATGACCAGTTCCCTAACATCTCAAACATCGTGTGATGATACGTATCAAATCCCACATCTTCTAGGTCATTATGCTTACCAGAAACGCGTAAACACTTTTGAGTATCCGCGATGCGTTTTGATGGGGGAGTTCCGTTGCCTAAGAAAAAGTCCTTAAACTGAGCCATTCCTGAGTTATTAAACAAAAGAGTAGGGTCGTTTTTTGCCACTAATGGGGCAGAAGGGACGATTAGGTGACCTTTGGATTTGAAGAAATCTAAAAATTGTTGGCGGATCTCCGTTGAAGTCATGCGCTTATTTTGGTAATGGGTTGGTTTAATTCTCGAGCTTGTTTATTTTTGTTTAAACAAGAATCGCAAAATTAGTTTTTTTTGCTGAATTTTTGAATCAAATAAGGGCTTTTATGAATTTAGACAAGCAATATTATTCCATTTCCGAAGTTGCTAGCCTTTTCAAGGTCAATACGTCTAAATTACGCTATTGGGAAACTCAATTTCCCCATTTATTGCCCAAAAGAACGGGAAAAGGCATTCGTAAATACACACCTGTCGACATCGAAAAGATTGCTATTTTAGTGGATCTCATCGATAAGCAAGGTTTGACTATTGAAGGAGCGAAGTTGGCCATCAAGAAAAACGGAAGCCCGAAGAATCCGAATCAGGCAGTGATTGACCAACTACTTGATATTCGTCAATTTTTACAAGTTATTTCCGAGGGTTTGAATTAAAACGTCTGTTACTTGGCACGAAATAGAAATCGATGCAAACAGAATTGTTTTACCAAATTGCTTTATCGCGTATTCCACAGATTGGTGTTGTGAATGCCCGCCGACTGATGTCTTATTTCGAATCAGCATCCTCGATATTTTCAGCTAATCGTTCAGATTTATTAAAGATTCCACACATCGGTCCTGTCTTAGCCGAATCGATTTTTCAAACACATATTCTCAAGGAAGCAGAACAGATTCTAAAATCATGTGAACAGGCTAATGTTCGTGTTTTATTTTATCAGGATGTGGATTACCCAGACCGTTTGAAGCAAATTTATGATGCGCCGATTATCTTATACCAACAAGGTAACGTTGATTTAAATGCAGAATGTTTGTTGGCCGTCGTAGGAACCCGAAAAGCCACGGATTACGGCAGGCGTGTTACCACAAAACTTGTAGAAGAATCTATGGGAGCTCAGGTCACATTCGTTAGTGGCTTGGCTTATGGGATTGATGTGGAAGTTCATAAAACCTGCATTGGGCATCATGTGCCGAATATTGCTGTGTTGGCCGGCGGATTCAATCACATTTATCCCGCCAAGCATAAAAAGTACCTCGATCGAATGCTGTTGAATGGGGGGATCATTTCCGAATATCCTTTACATGAAAAGCCAGATCCTCGATTTTTTCCTTTGCGTAATCGAATCATTGCAGGAATGACGGATGCGACTTTGGTTGTAGAAGCTGCGGAAAAAGGTGGGGCGCTTATTACCGCCGACTATGCGAATAATTACCATCGGGAGGTATTCGCTGTTCCAGGGAATTTGGATAAATTGTTTTCGGAAGGCTGTAATCGATTAATTCAGAAGAATAAAGCGATTATTTATACGGATTTTAATCAATTGTGTGAACAAATGAATTGGGGAAATATTCCGAACAAAATTAAGCCGATTAAGCAATTGGGTTGGTCGCGTTTGACGGAACCAGAAACGGAATTGATGGCTTTACTCGCTAATAATGGGGAAATGACCTTGGATGAGTTGGCTTGGAAACTACAAAAAAAGGTGACCGAAATTGCGATCACCTTGATAAATTTAGAATTCCAAGGTATGGTTAAAGCCTTACCTGGATATGTTTATCGAATTAAAGATTAAATGCCCCAAGTGCTTGGGTTCACGCGCCAATCTTGTAAAGTCACTAATTGCGTATCTGAAATGTAATCTAATTTGATGGCTTCCTCTACAAGCACATCGTAATTAGATAAAGTAACCAAAGGGATGCCTGCATTTTGGAAATTTTCATCTGCGATTCCAAAACCATAAGTAAAAATAGCTGCCATTCCCAATACCTCTACGCCGGCTTGTTGGAGTGCTTCCGCTGCCTTCAACGAACTTCCTCCCGTAGAAATTAGGTCTTCAATCAAAACGGCTTTTTGGCCAGCTTTAACAAATCCTTCAATTTGATTTCCCATCCCGTGTTTTTTAGGCTCTGGGCGAACATAACAGAAAGGTAAATCTAGGAAATCGGCAACAAGTGCACCTTGCGCGATACCCGCTGTTGCCACGCCAGCGATGACATCCACATCTTTGAAATAGCCTTTAATCACGGCAGAAAGGCTGTTTTTGATATAAGTTCTTGCCTCTGGATCAGATAAAGAGATTCGATTATCGCAGTAAATCGGTGATTTCCAGCCAGATGCCCAAGTAAATGGTTGGTCTGGACGTAATTGTATAGCTTTGATGCGTAATAAATGCTGGGCAACTTCTTGTGAAATGGTCAAATTGGACATGCGATATCGTTTCTAGTATATAAATACAAAAATAGTTTTTTCGGCTTATCTTATCGTTATTTAATTCTATTTTTGCCAAAATTAAATTTCCCTAATGGTCATTTTTATCGACGATCGCCCGATCAAATTAATTAATCGAAAGAAAAAACATAGCTATCCCCCGATGGAGGATTTTGATGTGATCATCGATGCTCGATTGAAACCTGTGAAAATTTCAGATTTCAAAGGTCATACCTGTCTTTTGAATGTGAGCGTAGATGAAATGGGGAAAATTATTGAAGACTTGCATGGGAAAAAGCCTTTTGATTTTCATTCTTTATATATCTTAACGGGCATTAAGAAGGCGCTAAAAGAAAAGATTTGTTCTTTATATTCCGTTATCGAAGCTGCTGGCGGGGTCGTGCAAAATGAAGCAGATGAAGTTTTGTGGATTTATCGCTTAGGTAAATGGGATTTGCCGAAAGGGAAATTGGAGAAAAATGAAAAGTTTAAGAAAGCTGCTGTTCGGGAAGTTGAGGAAGAATGTAATGTGAAGGCAACCTTAGTGGATAAAGTTTGTACAACTTTTCATACTTATTCGCATAAAAACCAACGCATTCTAAAGAAAACCAAATGGTATGCGATGCGTAGCAAGCATACAGCAAAATTGATTCCTCAAGTAGAAGAAAATATCGAAAAAGTAGAATGGTTGGGCCCCATAGCTATGAATAAGGCTGTTTCAGACACCTATTCTTCAATACGCTACGTGATGATTAAGTTTCAAGAAACTCAAATTCCATCTAAGGCATAAGGAAGGTATTGGTCAATTTTGCTTCCGTAACGATGTAAGTCTCGGATAATTGTGGAACTGATTGGTGCTAGGTGCGGCGATGTAATCAAAAATACGGTTTCTAATTCCTCGTTGATATGTCGATTTACTTGCGAAATCGAGTTCTCGTATTCAAAGTCCGTTGTATTTCGTAATCCACGAATAATGAATTTAGCGCCTACCTCCTTGGCTACATTGGCCGTTAAATTCTGATAGGTTACCACGCGAACGGGTTTTCCATGAAAGGTTTGTTCAATGTAACCTTTCATTTTTTCTAAATTAAAATAGCGATTTTTGTTTGAGTTTTGACCGATACCTATCACAATTTCGTCGAATAAAGTCAATGCGCGCAAGACAATGTCTTCGTGGCCTTTGGTAAATGGATCAAAGGAGCCAGGGAAAAATGCCGTTCTTTTCATGTTAGTGGGATATTCAGTCGGGTTAAATCAGCAATGAGTTGTTCGTTATTCGCATCAGGTCCTTGCAATTGGATGGTTTCTTGATTCCATTGGATTTCATATGCCTCCCGAATAGAATGAATATAATAGGCTAGGGCTAATTCATGTTCATAGGGAAAAACATTACACAATTGGAGCTTCCCGTGTTGGTAATAGTTCACATATGCATGATTTTCCTGTAAATAAATATGGATTCTGGGATGAATATAGAGTTTTGTGCGACTAATTTCATTGCCCACTAAGTGCTTGTATTGAATCTTTGCCAAAGGGAATAACATCGCTAATTGATCCTTCCAAACACTAGGAATCAGAAATAGCAAAATGGATTCAATCGTTGGGCAATGTTGCTCGTGTAATTCTTGACCATCCATACAATGTTCACCTAAAGCTTTTTCTAGAAAAGCAATTCGATAAAGCGGATCATGATAGATTGCTGGAAGTAATAAAAAAGCTGGATAAATTACATCTATGACAAGCGTTTGAACTTGTGTAGGGTCAATACTAGAATTTTTTAGGATTTTAGAAAGACTTGTTGAAGCCTGTTTCCATGCTATTATTCCACCTTCTTGCACAAGAATTCCCTGCTCGCTTACCTGCAACTGCAAGCTTATGCTTGTTAGTGGAGAATTCGTATGTAAATCAGTTTGCAAGTTCATTTTCTTTCAAAGTGCTCGAAATTGCAAAAAAAATAGGACAATAGATAAAAAATAGAATTTTTTTCTAGCCTCAAAATGCGTAATTTTGCGCCCTATTTAATCCAATTCGTATGTTATCAGTATCTAATGTCTCCCTCCGCTTCGGGAAAAGAGTGTTATTTGAAGAAGTAAATATCAAGTTTACCGAGGGTAACTGTTATGGTCTAATTGGGGCTAATGGTGCTGGTAAATCAACTTTTTTGAAGATTTTATCAGGAGAAATTGAATCTCAAACGGGTAGTGTTTCGATGAATCCGGGTGAGCGTATGTCGATTTTGAAGCAAAATCATTTCGAGTACGAAGAGTTTCCTGTTCTTCAAACGGTTATCATGGGAAATAAGCGTCTTTATGATATCATGCAAGAGAAAGATGCCATCTACATGAAGGAAGATTTCACCGAGGAGGATGGAAATAAAGCGGCAGATTTAGAAGCAGAATTTGCGGAGTTAAATGGCTGGGAAGCTGAATCAGAGGCCGCTACTTTATTAAGTGGTCTAGGTATCAAAGAGGATATTCATTATACTTTATTGAGGGACTTGAATGGTTCTGAGAAAGTAAAAGTGCTTTTAGCCCAAGCATTATTCGGAAATCCTGATATTCTCTTGTTGGATGAGCCTACGAATAACTTGGATATCGATTCGATACTTTGGTTAGAAGGTTTCTTGCAAAACTTTAAAAATACGGTGATTGTCGTATCTCACGATCGTCACTTCTTGGATAACGTGTGTACGCACATCGCCGATTTAGATTTTGGTAAAATTCAATTGTATGGGGGTACCTATACTTTCTGGTATGAATCGTCTCAATTAGCGGCACGTCAACGCCAAGATCAGAATAAGAAAACCGATGAAAAGCGGAAGGAATTAGAAGAGTTTATTCGTCGGTTCTCTGCAAATGTGGCGAAGTCGAAACAAGCAACATCTCGTCAAAAAATGTTGGATAAATTGCAAGTGGATGATATCAAACCTTCATCGCGTAAATATCCATTCATCAACTTTAAGCCAGAACGTGAAGCTGGGGATCAGTTATTAAGTGTAGAGAATTTATCTGCAACAACCGAAGACGGTGTCCCTTTATTTACGAATGTATCCTTCACGATCAATAAAGGTGATAAAGTAGCATTCTTAGCCAAAGATTCCTTAGCGATTACAGCGTTGTTTGATATCTTGATGGGAGAAGCGAAACCTACATCGGGTGAATTTAAGTGGGGCGTAACAACAACTCAAACTTATTTACCTAATGATAACGCTGCCTACTTCAAGGATGATTCCATGAATTTGGTGGACTGGTTGCGTCAGTACTCAGTGGAAAAAGACGAAAGCTTTATTCGTGGTTTCTTAGGTCGTATGTTATTCTCAGGTGAAGAAGCCTTGAAAAAATGTACAGTGATTTCAGGAGGGGAGAAGCAACGTTGCATGTTCTCTCGCATGATGTTATCAGGTGCTAATGTTTGTATTTTCGATGAACCTACCAATCACTTGGATTTGGAATCAATTACAGCCTTGAATAATGGAATGGTAGAATTTACGGGAACTATTTTATTCACTTGCCATGATCACCAATTAACGGATACGGTGGCCAACCGCGTGATCGAATTAGGTGCCAATGGCTATTTAGACAAATTGATGACCTATGATGAATTCATCACCGATTCAACGGTGAAAGCACAACGAGCTAAATTGTAAAAATTTATCATATTTAATAAAAATAGCCTCAGATTTTTCTGAGGCTATTTTTATTTATTAAAACTTAAGAATGTCTTATTGAATTTAAGCGAAATGAATACTCAAGACCAATTTCTCTTAACTCTTAACTCTTAACTCTTAACTCTTAACTCTTAACTCTTAACTCCAAGGTCTATAAGATAAACCTTGTCGAAAGGAAATTAGACTGTTGGTTTTCTACAATCTGATTCACCAAATCTTTGTTTAATTGGTTTGCTTTTGTAGCAACCACCGTGCGGATTGAGAACGAACGCAATGCGGCAGTTACCGACAAAGTTCCTTCAGCTGAATCTTTACGTCCTGTGAATGGGAATGAATCCGGTCCACGTTGGCATTGTGCATTAATATTCACACGCGAAACTTGGTTCACCGTTTCGTCTATTAAAGCAGAGATTTGATTAACATCCGTTCCGAAAATGGCAACTTGTTGGCCATGTGACGATTCGTGAATGTAATCGATCGGCGTTGAGATATCCTCAAAAGGCACAACTGGAACTACAGGTCCAAACTGTTCCTCATGCCAAACCTTCATTTTATTGTTAACTGGATATAACATCGCCGGGAAGAACAATGACTTGAAGTTTTCGCCGCCATGTTTATTAATAACTTTGGCACCGTGTAATTTGGCATCTTCAATTAATTCTTTCAAATAAGCTGGCTTGTTCGGCTCAGGAAGTGGTGTGATTTGTACACCTGGTTCCCACATCATGCCAATTTTCAAGGCTTCGATTTTCTCAGCTAATCCTTTATTGAAGGCTTCTGCTAATGATTTATGTACAAAGATGATTTTCACCGCTGTACATCTTTGGCCGTTGAATGAAAGAGAACCCAATAAACATTCATTGATTGCCACATCCAATTGTGCGCTTTCTGTTACGATGGCAGCATTTTTTGCATCAAGTCCTAAAATAGCACGAAGGCGATTCACCTTCGGGTGCATTTTTTTTAATTTATCGGCAACTTTGGAAGATCCGATCAATGTTAACACATCAATTTTACCTGACTCCATCAATTGTGGAATGATGGAGTTTCCGCGACCGTACAAGGTATTAATTACTCCGGCAGGGAACGAATCTTTGAATGCCTCCAATAAGGGGTAATGCAATAAAGTACCGTGTTTCGGGGGCTTGAAAAGAACTGTATTACCCATGATTAGCGCTGGAATCAAGGTAGTAAAGGTTTCATTCAATGGATAGTTGAAGGGGCCCATACATAAAACAACTCCGAGTGGTGAGCGACGCACTTGACCGATAATTCCTTCTTCAATTAAAAATGTAGAGGAAGTACGATCTATGTCTTTTAATGCACCAATCGTGTCATAAATGTATTGGACGGTACGATCAAATTCTTTTTGAGAATCACCTAAGGATTTGCCGATTTCCCACATGAGAAGTTTGACAACTTCATCACGCTTTTGAATCATCTTTTGCGTGAATTTTTCCACGCATTCGATGCGTTGGCTTACCGACATCGATGGCCATTCGCCCCGACCATTGGAATATGCTTTTACACCTGCATATAAAACTTCCATGGCATCAGTTGCATCGGTAATTGGATAAGAGCCAATGCGCTTTTGTTCATAGCCATTTGCTGTTTGAACATAAATAGGTGACCAAACATCCTGTGTCTTGCCATTCCATTTACGCATTTCGCCATTGACTAAGTACTCACGTTGTTCAATAGGCTGTGTTAAATCAAATTCTTTGGGGATATCTGCCGCCTTAGGGAACAGATTTTCTAAATCACTCGCTTGCATAACTGTTGTTAAAATTTCTGAATGCAAATTTCTGCGATTTGCATCTTTCAAATAAACCAATGTACTTATTATTTGAATATTACAGCGATAAATTAGAAAAGCACAATAATTAAACGCTTAAAATTCAGTTTTATATGGGTATTTGCGACGGATTTTATTCAGTTGGAATTTATATTGCTCAGTAAAACTGTTCTCATGCATGTGATTAAACGCACTTTCCCAAACAGCATATAAATTGCTTTCTGATGTAATAAAGGCAACAGGTGCTATGTTTTTACTGATTAAATATTGATCAAATTCCATTTTTTTGCCAGTTTTTGTGATAGTTCAATAATAGGAAAAAAGAAATCAAGGCGAATAGACCTGATATCGCAAAAGGAATAGGGATGCGTTCTTCCAGGCCTTTGTAAATCATTCCCGCAAAAAATGCGCCTAAACCAATACCCACTTCCAAGGCGATATACATGGTTGCCATCGCCCGACCCATGTGATTTTTGTTCGCCAAATCCGTTGTCCATGCCGCCAAGGTTGGGGTGTTAAATCCCCATGCAAAGCCAAATAAAACGGCTGATAAGATCACAGTGAAGCTATTGGGCTGGATTAGCATCATGCCCATCGCAGCTGCTAAAACTACCGATGATACTAACAAAACAGGAATTCGGCCATAGCGGTCAGATGTTTTCGAAAAAAAGATGCGAACAACGATGGATGAGATGGTGTAAATCGTGAAGTATAAGCCTTTGTTATACCAACCCATGTTTTTGGATATATCTGGTAATAATGTGATTACTACGCCCGAAGAAAAGGAAACCAATAACATGATCCAAAAGACAGGAAGGATATGTGGTTCAAAAACATCCGACCATGATATTTTAAATAATTTTAAAGAGAACTTCGATTTCATGGCAGGAGACAATGTTTCTTTCATGCGCATTAAAATCAAAATAGATAACAAGGCAAATACCGAAGAAATCCAAAACATTTCCCGAAGACCATAGCTTGCCGCTAAATAACTTCCGATGGCAGGTCCCATCGACATGCCTGTAGCGGTGAAGATTCCTAGCCCACCTTGTGCTTCGCCCCGTCGGTTTTCGGGTATGATGTCGGCTACATAGGCCGCCGTTGCTGTCGGCTTTGTGCCTGTCGACATGCCATGTAAGAATCGTAAAAATAGAAATCCTTGAACGGTATGAATTAAGGGGTACAGTCCACCACAGATGAAACAAACAATGGAGCCAAAGGCCATGACAGGCACCCGGCCAATGCGGTCGGTGAGTTTCCCAGAAAACGGTCGACTTAACCCTGCTGTCAGCGTAAACAAAGCAATCGTATAGCCGATGTATTCTTTCCCACCCATGCTTGCCAAATAATCCGGCAATTCTGGGATGATCATGGAGAAGCTAGCGGAGAACAAGAAATTACTGAGGCTTAATAGCCAAAATTGAAGCGTATATATGGATTTTTGTTCCTCCATTACACTGCCTCGATTAATTCCTCAATAGCTTTTTTATTCATTCCCATTAAAAATGCCGGCAATAAAATTAAATTACAAATCATGGCCATGAGCAAGGTGATGGACACCAACACGCCCAGGGCTTGCGTTCCTTTGAAGGTAGAAGCTGTGAAAATAAAAAATCCAAAGAACAGAATCATTGCCGTGTAAAACATGGAGACGCCCGTTTTTTGAATGGTAATTTGAACAGCTCGTTTAACGTTTTTGGCATTCTTCAGCCATTCCTCTTTGTACCGTGTGAGGAAATATATGGTTCCATCGCTCGAAATACCAAAGGCAATTGAGAAAATTAAAATCGTACTCGGTTTCAAGGCAATGTGGAAATAGCCCATTAGTCCGGCTGTAATGATTAAAGGAATTAAGCTGGGTAGGGTGGAGATGATGATCATTTTCCAACTCCTAAATAAGAATCCCATTAACACGCAAATTAGAAAGATAGCAGTTAAGGTGCTCTCAATTAGGTTCTTTTGTAGGTATTCCGTTTGGAAAGTATAAATAACTGAATTACCAGTCACTTTAGCGTCATAAACACGATTGTCCGTTGCAGGTAATATTTCACCTGATTCTACATCTGTACGGAAAATAGTATCAATCTTCGGTTGGATTTCATCAAATAGCTCTTTCGTTCGAACAGTTCCTACATCAGCCATTTGGAAGCTGATACGCGTATATCGTTTTTCAGAATCTAAAAAGCCATTGAATAGGTTGTTTTTGCCGTTTAGGCTACTGTTGAATTCTTTGAGTTTGGCTAACTCATCGATACCTGGCAAGGTGAAGTATTTCGAATCTCCGCCGCGATAAACTTGATATAAATATTTGGTTGCGGTAAGTAATGAGAGACCTTGTGTGAATTCAGGATATTTGGCAAGCAATTTCTCCGTACGTTTCATTTTAGCCAAAATCTCCGGTGTTAACGCTCTTCCGGGTTCATGGGCATCAATCGACACTTCAAACGGCATAACACCTTTGAAGTGTTTTTCAATAAATTTTAAGTCAGTATAGATGGCATTATCTTGCGGTAAATCATCTACAATGTAGCCCACGGCTTGTATTTTCGTTAGACCATATACTGAGATTCCCAAAATAACGAGAATAATACTGTAGATAAACTTACGGTGTCCCAATACCCAAGTTTCGATATTGGTTAAAAGTCGGTTGACCCTTTTGGATTCGAAATGAGCCAAATCCTTGGGCTTGGGAGGACTAAGGAAACTAAAAAAAATAGGGATTAGTAGCAATGAAAATAGGAATGTCAACATAACATTCAATGCCGCTACAATTCCAAATTCAACTAATAAGGCTGAACCCGTGAAAGCAAAAACGCCGAAACCAATGGATGTAGTTAAGTTGGCCAAAAACAAGGTTCTGCCCACTGTACTTGCACTCTCAATTAACGAGGCTTCTTTGTTTTGCGTAATCAGATAAGTCTCGTGGTATTTATTCAATAAGAAGATTGAGTTCGGTACACCAATGACTACAATGAGCGGAGGAATCAAACCGGATAACAGTGTAATCTTAAATCCGAAAAGAACAATGGTAGCCAGTGAGGCAACGATACCAATTAAGATAACGATGAGCGCAAAGCATACAACTTGAATCGAGCGGAAAAAATAGAAAAGAATCAATGAGGTGACTAAAATCGCCAAACCTAGAAACAAAACAAGTTCGTTCGTTACCTGTGCCGTTAATTCCGTTCGGATATAGGGCATTCCTGAAAAATGTAAGGGATGTTTTGTTTTTTGAACAAAGGCATCCCCAAGTTTCTTGACATTTTTAACCAATTGAATTCGACCTTTATTGTTGATCGTTTTTTGGTCCAACGTGATTAACATCAAATGAACCTTTAGGTCTTCCGTAAATAGGAAATTGCGGTAAATAGGTAAATTCGATAAGGTCGATTTCAAGGAATCAAGCGCAATCTGGGTGCTTGTCGAATCTCCTTCGTATGCCTTTTTTGATTTGAATTGATGTGCTACACTATCTAAATAGAGCACAGGTAGATTCGGTAATGCTAATATCGATTTGATTCCAGCTTGTTTTTTGACATCTCGGTAAAGTTTATTCCAAGCATCAAATTCTGCAGGTGTAAATAAATCGGGATTTTCAAGTCCGATAACCATGATATTTCCATCTTCCCCATACTTCTTTTTGAACGATTCGTACAATTGGAAACGATCATCGGATTTAGGAAGAATTTTCGCTAGTTCATAGCTCAGTTGTATTTGGCTTGCTTTATAGACCAAAGCGACGGTCAAAGCACTTAAAGCAATTAAAATAGCAATTTTATAGGCCAAAATTTGATTCGCAATCCAATTCCAGGTCTTATTCATAGCTTACTTAGGTTGTTCTAATATCGATTCCGCCACTAGTAAATCTTCCGGTGTCGTAATTTTTATGTTGGTATATTCGCCTTCCATCAAATGTATGCTTTCGCCATTCGACTCTACAACACTTGCGTCGTCAGTGAAATTTGGAGAATATGATTGATTGAATGCCTTTTTGAGCGTATTCAATTCGAAAATCTGAGGTGTTTGGATGATTTTCACATCATCACGTAACACAGATTTGAATGCATTTTTCGATGCGTCCCACAACCGGATGGAATCCTTGCTTGACACCGAAACCACGCAATTCCCTTTTTCTTGTGCTAATTGAAACGCCTGGTTGATGGTTGAGGAGAGGATTAAGGGCCTTACGCCGTCGTGGATAGCGACCCAACAATCATCCTGAGCAGTTATGGAATCAAGGCCGTTTTTGCTGGAATGAAAACGTGTTTCTCCGCCATGTATGATTTCATGGGGGGTTTCTAATTTAATTTCGGGATATTTTTCGCAGAGTGATTTCCAATAATCAATTTGATTTTCAGGAAGTACAACGATTAATTCTGTGCTTGGATCTGCCTTTTTGAATGCGCGGAGCGTATGAAATAAAATGGGTTTGTTTTGAAGGAGCAAAAACTGTTTCGCGACGGCGCTGTTCATTCGCTGACCAGAACCTCCCGCTACAATGATTGCTATTTTTTTCAAAACAAACCCTTTAAAAATGTTAGATGATTAACATTACATCGCCATAACTAAAGAAACGGTATTTCTCTTTGATTGCTTGCTTGTATGCCTCTTGAACTAATTCGTACCCGCCAAACGCTGACGTCATCATCAATAAAATTGACTCGGGTAAATGGAAGTTCGTTAATAAAGCGGTAGGAATCTTGAATTCATACGGAGGGAAGATGAATTTATCAGTCCAGCTATTGATAGGTTTTAAGTGTCCACTCGCAGAAACAGATGATTCCAAGGCTTTCATTACCGTAGTTCCAATCGCGAGTACTTGTTTTTTGTTATCAATGGCTGCATTGACAAAATCACATGTCTGTGGTTCGATCATGAAGTGCTCTGAATCAGTTTTGTGTTTGGTCAAATCCTCTACGTCAACTTGGCGGAAGGTACCTAAACCTACGTGTAAAGTAATAGGTGAGAATTGTACCCCATTTAATTCCATGCGCTTCATCACAATTTTAGAAAAGTGAAGTCCTGCAGTAGGTGCCGCAACAGCTCCTACATGTTCTGCATAAATGGTTTGGAAACGCTCACGGTCATCTTCTGTAGCTGCACGTTTGAAACGAATTTCATCCGGTAGGGGAGTCTCGCCCAATTCATGAATCGCTTGCATCAAGGCATCATGATCTCCATCATAAAGGAAACGAATCGTCCGACCGCGTGATGTGGTATTGTCAATAACCTCTGCAACAAGGTCAGAGTCGCCAAAATATAATTTATTGCCCACACGAATTTTACGAGCTGGGTCAACTAATACATCCCAAAGGCGGTGTTCGCGGTTCAATTCACGAAGTAAGAATACTTCAATTTGAGCGCCTGTTTTCTCTTTATTTCCATAGAGACGCGCTGGGAAAACTTTCGTGTTGTTTGTAACTAATACATCACCATCACCAAAGTAATCGACGATATCTGTAAATTTCTTATGTTCAATCGTTTTTTCTTTACGGTTCACAACCATCATGCGTGCATCTTCACGGTTTTCGGTTGGATTTAAAGCGATTAAGCTCTGAGGTAAATCAAATCTGAATTCAGATAATTTCATTCGGATGGGTTTATGTTAAAGGCTGCCAACAGGTTATTTGTCCGAGGCAGAAAAATTGGAATGACAAATATACACTTTTCGAGGGGGGCTTGTCAAGACATATTTTTTAAACAATTAAGTTTGTGGCTTGTTAGCTATTAAAACAAGATAAAGTGAAGCAAAAAATAGCAGTATTTTGGTTTAGGAGAGATTTACGATTAGAAGATAATCATGGATTGTATGAGGCTTTAAAAGGTCCTTGGCCCGTTTTGCCTATTTTTATATTTGATCCCGCCATTTTAACGAAGTTAAATTCAAAGTCTGATGCGCGTGTTGAATTTATTCTGAATGCTATTCAAGATTTACAAGATAAATTCGTTTCCAAAGGTTCTTCTATTCAGGTTTTTCATACAAGTCCATGGGAGGCTTATCAGCAATTAGCCGACCAATTTGACATACAAGCGATATACTGCAACCATGATTATGAGAAATATGCAGGTATACGCGATGGGTTGATTCAATCTTGGGCTGGGCAAAATGGTATTCAGTTTTCTACGTTTAAAGACCAAGTAATCTTTGAAAAGGATGAGGTGCTTAGTGGTCAAAACACTCCTTACACTGTTTTCACCCCTTATTCTAGAAAGTGGAAGGAAAAGCTTGCACAAAATCCCATTCAGGTTTATCCATCTGAAAGTTTGTCGAACTATGTGTCTGTTGCATCACAAATACCGACTTTGGAAAGTATCGGTTTCCAAAAGGCAGGCTTATTATTTCCGAGCAAAGCAGTTGCTAATCCATTAATTCAAGCCTATCAAGCGCAAAGAGATTTTCCCGCTAAAAATGCGACTTCACGCTTGTCGGTGCATTTACGTTTCGGTACAATATCCATCCGGTCCTTAGTTGATCAAGCTGTTGGACTTTCGGAAACCTGGTTAAATGAATTGATTTGGC
>DKIP01000030.1:0-9621 GCA_002454335.1 Cytophagaceae bacterium UBA6715
TTTTCGTACTTTCTAAGCCAGAAGGGACTATTCTTGCCTGATTATTTAGACCCATGTCACTTTTCTCTGGTGCCACTTCCCAAACCGCCTTGATTTTCTTCCGCGCATTCATGACATCCCAAGTAGATTTACCCACGACGGCAATCACTTCATTGAAGGAACGCGTATCAAAACCGGCAAATTTGTGATCGTCATTATAGACTTTGATTGGGAAAATATCCACGATACCCGGCATCTTTTTCGCCACTGTTGCATCGAAGGATTTTAATTGCATCCCGAAAGCCGGTGGGCGCTCCGTCATCGCATATAACATACCCGCCTCACAGTAATCCATTCCGAACAAAGGTTTTCCTTGTACGATTTTTGGCCCTACCACATTTTTTTGTGGTGTACCCAATAAACGGAAAGACTGATTTCCCTTTAATACAATATCTTTCGGAATTGGTAATTTCGCCGCCGCGGCCGCGAAAGTTCCATAGCTGTCAGATTTGCCACTGAAGGCATGTGTGACCATGCCATTCGAGGTCGTTAATTCCGAAACGGGCAAATTCCAAGCCTGGCTTGCTGCTGTCAAAATCATTTGGCGGGCCGCAGACCCCACTGTCCGCAATTGTTTCCAAGCCATCCGGACGCCTTGGCTACCGCCGGTGAATTGGCGTGGAAACGCTTTATTATCATAATTTCCTTGCTCTACCTCCACTTGTTTCCAATCGACATCTAATTCCTCGGCAATTAACATCGGCAAGGAGGTCATCACGTTTTGGCCAAATTCCGGATTGGGAGAGTATATTTTAATCGAATTATCCGAGGCAATCTTGATGAAACTGGTTACCTCTTGCCACACGGGTTCGATGTTCAATTCGCCTAGCGATTCCACGGGTTTTGCACTCGCGAACCAAGAAATACCGAGCATCATGCCTCCTCCAGAAAGCGATGATACTTTTAAGAACGAACGTCTGCTGAGATTTGAGTCTGTTTTTTTCATGATTTCGTAGCGGCTAATTGAATGGCTTTTTTGATACGCGTATAGGTTCCACAACGGCAAATGTTTCCAGCCATGAAATTCTCAATCTCTTCTTCCGTAGGGTTAGGTGTGCTTTTCAAGAGTGCCGCGGCGCTCATGATTTGGCCTGATTGACAATAGCCACATTGTGCTACGTCCACGTCTAACCATGCTTTCTGAACGGGATGATCCCCTTTCGCAGATAAGCCTTCAATAGTGGTGATTTCCATCCCAGCTAAAGCTGAAATGGGCAGCTGGCAAGAGCGAACCGCACTTCCATTTAAATGCACCGTGCAAGCCCCGCAGGAGCCCACGCCACAACCGTATTTAGTACCCTCCATGCCGAGAATATCTCGGAGAACCCACAAAAGGGGCATGTTTTCGTCCGCCTCTACTTGGTGGACTTTCTTGTTAATGCGAACGGAATATTTCTTGATCATAGTCTAGGTGATTTATAAGAATCAAAGCAAATATAGGTAATCAATTCAATCAATAGTTATACTTTTCAAACAAGATTAATGCTTGATTTGGTGGGTATCGCGTACACTGCTAAAGGTCAAGGCGAGCATCTTCCAATCCTTGCCTTTTTTTTGATAAACTTCCGTAACCGTGAATTCATTCACCGCCACTTGTTCCCGAACGATGGCGTCCAAAGTAATGCGATTCCAAACAATCGCAGTATTACCGGAAATCTCCACGGCTGTATCCTTCACAGTCGCTTTCTTGTACCAAATGCGGCCTGTTTTGATGATGTCTAATTCTTCGTCCTTCTTCCAGGTTCCGCTCATGTGAACGAATTTGGCTTGAGCATCGAATAATTTGTCCAGCTTGTCCACGTCTTTGTCGGACATCCACTGCCATTTGTCCATCGACAATTGGATTAAAGTTTGTTCTTCAGCGCTTTGAGCGAATGTGGAAGAAAGCGTTAAGAGCGAAAGGCTCAAGAATAAAAGAATCGATTTCATAGGACGTTTATCTCAGACAACAAATTTGCATCGAATACAGCAAAAGCAACATAGATAAATTCCGGGTTTTCCTACCATTTTTACGGATTGCAAATCATTGCAATGGATGGATATCAGATAATTGGTAAATTCGTTCATTCAAGCTAATCCCATGGAAAAAACGATTCAGGTTAATAATATCGACGAATACAATCAAAATAACAATCATAAGACGTTACACCCGCTCGTGTCTGTATTGGATTTTTCCAAAGCAAACATACGCGATTGGGGAGATGCGGATTCCATTCGCTTTCAATATGGCTTGTATAGCATTATTTTAAAGGATGTGAAATGTGGGGACATTCGCTATGGCAAACATACCTATGATTACCAAGACGGAACCATCGTGTTCTTTGCCCCAGGCCAAGTCGCTGAAGTGCCCAATCTCAAAATTCCTTACCAGCCGCAAGGACATGGATTAATTTTCCACCCAGATTTACTATTGGGAACTACATTGGGCCGCACGATATCACATTACAAATTCTTTCATTACGAATCCCATGAAGCGCTACACTTATCGGCAGATGAACGTCAAATGATGTTGGACTGTTTCGCGAAAATCGAATTCGAACTGAAGCAACCCATCGACAAGCATTCCAAGAAGTTGATCGTTTCGAACATTGAACTGTTTTTAGGTTATTGCCAACGATTCTACGACCGACAATTCATCACGCGGGAGCATGTAAACAAAGGTATTTTGGAGCGCTTTGAAACACTTATGAATCAGTATTTCGAATCGGACCAAGCCCAAGTGAACGGCATTCCATCTGTGAGCTATTTTGCGAATGAGCTACATTTATCCGCGAATTATTTTGGCGATTTGATCAAAAAAGAAACGGGATTAACCGCCAAAGATTATATTCAAAACAAAACGATTGACGTGGCGAAAAACCGCGTTTTTGATACGGATAAAACCATCAATGAAATTGCCTTTGAAATGGGCTTTAAATACCCGCAACATTTCACGCGCTTGTTCAAGCAGCGCGTAGGACAGACACCAAATGAGTATCGGTCTTTAAATTAATGAATAGAAGGCGCAGGAAATTTATTTCTAAAATCAAACACCTTTTCTGAAGCTCCGTTTTTCTGCAAATAATCTAATTGATCAACGGCCTCTTTTATCGTTGGAAACTTTCCCGCTGGAATCCACCACATCGCAGTATGTGCGGTACCAAAATTTTGGAACCATTCTTTACGCCTTTTTAAAAATTCAGAATGAATGGTTTGGTACATAAAATGTTCGAGCGTTTCAAAACTTTCCCAAACTGAGACGTTAATAATCACTTGTTCATCATCATAGGGATTCATGCTCGTAGCATTGTTGTTTTCATCCTTTAGACGCCAAACAAAGCCTTCTGAAGCCTCCGCTATCGAGTTAACACGTTCCAAATTCTCTACAAATTCTTGCATGATGGGATCATTGATATTTACCCCTTTCATACGCGCAATGTTAATTTCGGCTAACTGAAACATATTAGATATTTTTTATGTGTTTCGCCGGAACACCTCCTACAATCGTGTTCGAAGGAACGTCTTTCGTCACCACCGCACCCGCTGCTACAATGGAATTTTCGCCTATCGTAACCCCCGGCAAAACTATGGCTCCAGCCCCCAGCCATACATTTTTCCCAATATGAACGGCTTTCAAATCCAAGCTTTTGCGCTGCGTAGGATCCACGGGATGATTCTCTGTGACGATTTTCACTTGCGGACCAATCAACACATCGTCCTCAATCGTAATACCTCCCAGGTCTAAAAACGAGCAACCGTGGTTGATAAATACGTTTTTCCCGATGGTTGTATGTTTACCAAAATTGGTGGAAAAAGGCGCTAAAACCGTCGTCGAGGGATCGATACTTTGGCCTAAAATTTCGGATAAAATAGCGCGAATCTCCTCCACCTTGCCAGAAGCATTCAGCTTAGCAGAAAGGGCAATCGTTTGATTCACGATCTCCCAAACCTCCGCCCATTCTGGGTCGGTATGCGGAATGATTCCGCCGGCTCGCATGCGTTCAAAAATGTTCATAACCTTATAAATAAAATTGGGCCAAAGCTTTTAACGCTTTTGGCCCAATACCATGTGCTTTTTGCAAAGTCACAAAATCAATGTTGTTTAAATCCGAAACCTGCTTTACTTGCAAATTAACTAAGGCCCGCAAAGCTGGTTGGGCTAAACCTAAGGAATGAAAAACAGCATCTAATTGTTCTATTGCTGCCTGGTAATCATGTCGCTTTTCGGAGTCATATACTAGCTCGCAAGCCATTTTCCTTATTTTTCTACTGTAATCAATCCCGGAATCTCCACCAGTTCGTTTGCTTCCGCCGCATAATCTACTCCATCTATGCCGAAACCAAATAGGTTTAAGAAATCCGATTTATACCCCGCTAAATCGCCAATCGCCGTCAAATTTTCTGTTGTCGCTCCTTTCCATAATTCAGCCACTTGCTTTTGAACTTCTGGATTCATTTCCCAATCGTCGATGCGGATACGCCCCTTTTCATCTACTGGAATCGTTCCATTTGTATAAAGACGCGCACTGAATAGACGCTGAATCTGTTCGATGCAACCTTCATGTGTACCTTCTGCCTTCATTATTTTGTAAAGCAAGGAGATGTACAATGGAATCACAGGAATCGCTGAACTCGCTTGCGTAACTAGGGCCTTGTTCACTGAAACGAAGGCTTTGCCTCCTATTTTGGCCAAATCATCTGTAATCTTAAACGCCGTCGCTTCTAAATGGTCTTTCGCCATTCCGATCGTTCCTTTGCGGTAAACAGGTTCCGTTACTTTAGGTCCAATGTACGAATACGCTACGGTCATCGCGCCATCCGCTAAAACACCTGCATTCAATAAGGCATCCATCCACATCGCCCAATCTTCGCCGCCCATTACTTCCACCGTGTTCGCAATATCTTCCTCATTACATGGCGTAATGGTTACCTCAGAAACTATACCCGTGTGGAAATCAACCGTTTTGTCCGTGAACGTATCGCCAATAGGCTTCAAGACCGAACGGTGCAACACGCCAGTCACCGGGTGCTGGCGCACTGGAGAAGCTAAGCTGTAAATCACTAAATCCACTTGGCCCAAATCCGACTTGATTAAGTCGATCGTTTGTGCTTTTACCTCGTTAGAGAATGCGTCGCCATTAATGCTTTTGGCATAAAGACCTGCATCTTTTGCCGCTGCTTCGAATGCAAGGCTATTGTAATATCCTGGAGAAGCCGTTTTGCCTTCAGCAGGTGCCTTTTCAAAAAATACGCCAATCGTCGCGGCATCCGATCCGAATGCACTTGTTATCCGAGAGGCTAAACCAAAACCTGTAGAGGCTCCAATCACAAGCACTTTTTTCGCCCCGGCAATTTTGCCTTTGGACTTCACGTAGTCAATTTGATTTAAGACGTTTTTCTCACAGCCTTTCGGATGTGAAGTCAAACAGATAAACCCTCTCATTCTAGGTTCAATAATCATAGTGCTCGAATTTTGTTTGTGCAAATATAGTTAAAGCAAGTATATTTGCCTCAATAGTAACTGTTTTCATACCATATGATCTGAAAGCGGTTCATTTTTTTGAGAAAACAAGTAATCAAAATGACTTTCATCACCGTATCAACTACCATCAACGCTCCCCTTAAATCCGTTTGGGAAAAATGGACTTCTCCAGAACACATCCAACATTGGAACTTTGCAACTCCCGATTGGCACTGTCCAAAAGCGACGACAGACCTACATGTAGGAGGGGAGTTTCATTACGAAATGGCTGCAAAAGACGGGTCGATGAGCTTTGATTTTTGGGGTACTTTTCTGGAAATTAATCCCGAGCAATCGATACACATATTCATTGGTGACGGCCGTAACATGCTGGTTACTTTCGAAACCACAGAACAAGGAACGAAAGTAACCGAACAATTTGAACCCGAGAATCAAAACCCAGAGGAGATGCAAAAGGCTGGTTGGCAGATGATTTTAGACAACTTTAAAAGCTACGCGGAAAGGGCCTAAGTATGAAACAGCTCTTTCTGAACCTTCCCTCGGAAAACTTAATAAAATCACAAGCTTTTTACGAGGCATTGGGATTTACAGTCAATCCCATTTTTACCGATGCGGATCAAAAATGTATGGTTTGGAGCGAGCAAATATATGTGATGCTCCAAGCTTTCTCATTCACGGATCAGCATGTGAAAAAGCCGCGTGCAAATTTTCAGGAAGTTTCAGGACCTTCTTTTACACTTCCGCTGGAAAACCAGTTGCAGGTTCTTGAACTTTTTCAACAAGGAATCGATGCGGGAGGAAAGGCTTCCGGGCCCATTTTGGATGAAAGCTTTATGACGCTGCGCAGCATCGAAGATCCGGACGGACACTTGTGGGGGTTGATGTATTTGAATCGGGAAAAATTCGAACAACGTAATTAATGCATTTTCCCTTGCTCGGTAAGTAACGTGTAGGCCTCCTCCCAACTCGGAATTATATCAGATTCGTAGCCATAAGTTGGCCCCGTTGCAATTTGATGAAATGCTTTCATGGCCTTCAGGTGAGCACCACTTCGCAAATATTGCAGCATAAGTTCCCGGCTTTCCCAAGCCGAAATGGTACATTGATATTGTTGAACTTTCTTGACGTCACAATGTAAATTTCCTTCAGCCCTTTGGGCTTGTCGGAACGCGGGAATGGCTAAAAACCAAAACCGAATGTATGCCAGAAATCCTTTGGGTTTTAAACCCGTGAGTGAGATATACATATTTTCTATTTACTGTTCCAACCGTCTTTAAAACCTTGGACTAAATCAGACGACCCTACTTGATAGCCAAATAGGCCTACCACGAAAGCAAGGTGTATTACCAATACTGACTTTTGCCAAGTAGGGCGTTTTTTCCATGGCTGGGATTGATCAAAAGGATCAAATGCTAATGCGATCCCAAATTGTGTTGCTGCTTCAGCCCATGCGTGGTTCGTTAGCCATTGAACAAAACCCATGATGACAAAACCGATGTAAAGGAATTTATGGTAGGATGTTTTCATTACGAAAACAAAATTACGCGTTCAACCCTGTAAACAAGACCTTTCATCACAATTGATTATTATTTAAAATAATTCTAAATAGTGTTGCGCATGTCGATTTGCCAACCTACATTTGTGCTCTATTTAAAATTAGTCTAAATAAATATTAAAATGAAAAATATAGGTGTATTCCTCTTAATGCTTATTTATTTCCCTACAATGGCACAATTAAGCACCATTTCTGGACAAGTAACGTCTAATACCCATGAGCCTCTTCCGGGAGCATCTATCGTGCTAGTAGGGACGGTGCGCGGAGCTGAAAGTAATCAATCAGGCCACTACATTCTTAAAGGATTAAAGCCTGGCAAATATCATGTCAAAGTAAGTTTTGTAGGATATCAGCCGAGCATTCAAGAGTTCAGCTTGGGCGAAGGGGAACAGCGAATCGCCAACTTCGTCCTACGCGATGCCACAGAGCTGCAAGGTGTTTCGGTCTATGCGCAGTCGGGCGTGAAAGGAAATACATTCTTACCGCAAGTTAATGAATACACATTAACCGCGGGTAAAAAAAATGAGGTGATTGTGCTCGATCATTTACAAGCAAATTTAGCCATGAATAATTCCCGCCAAATCTTCTCCAGAACTCCTGGAATTTCTGTTTGGGAAAGCGATGGCTCTGGCATTCAATTAGGTGTTGCATCCCGTGGACTTTCGCCCAATCGTTCTTGGGAATTTAATGTGCGCATGGATGGCTATGATATCACGCCCGACCCGATGGGCTACCCAGAAGCCTATTACACGCCACCCATGGAGGTCGTAGACCGCATCGAAATCATTCGTGGCGCGAGCTCCTTGCAATATGGCCCGCAATTCGGCGGACTAATGAACTTCATTCTTCGGAAACCGGATATATCCACCAAACTGGTTGTAGAAAGCCAAAACACCACCGGTAATAATGGTTTATTCAGCTCGTTTAATTACGTAGGGGGTACGTCGGGCCGACTAAGCTATACGACCTATTATCAAAAAAGAATGGGAAACGGTTGGCGTCAAAACTCCTATTTTAATACAGACCATTCCCACGGTGAATTATCATATGCCGTTTCGAATAAATTAAAAATTGGTGCACAATTGACTTATATGTTCACGCAAAGCCAACAAGCCGGAGGTCTGTCTGAAGCGGCTTTTGCACAAAATGCCCAACAAAGTTTCCGTGCTCGAAATTGGTTTAGCAATCCTTGGTTGATTTATGCGCTAAGCGCTGATTACATCATCAATACACAATCAAAACTAAGTCTTAAATATTTTGGAACCACTGCTGAACGCAGTTCCGTTGGATTTACAAAAGCAATAACAGAACTCGATATCAATGGAAAAAGACAGGTTGATCGAGATTATTATCAAACAAATGGAGCCGAGCTACGCTATATCTTGGATTACCCGTTAGGTCATTGGCGAAACACATTAGCGGCGGGTTTACGCTACTTCAAAGGAGAAATCAAACGGAAACAATTAGGGGTCGGTAGCGTTGGAAGCGATATGAATTTCGACATTGAGGGATTATTTACGCGCGACTTAATCTTCCATAATAACAACTACGCAGCCTTTGCAGAAAGTATCCTACGCCCATCTGAAACCCTGCTATTTACGCTTGGAGCTCGATTAGAACAAATTGACACGCATATGAAAGGACAATCTGGCTTAAGTGCCGCCGGTATACCAATCATAGCCACACCTAGTAGCCGTGGACGTTCATTCATTTTATTCGGCGCTGGCGCCGAATACAAAATGAGTACAAACACAAAATTCTACAGTAACATTGCACAAGCGTATCGCCCAGTCTTGGCTTCCGATTTATTACCACCAGCTACGACGGATGTCATTGACCCCAACTTAAAAGATGCGAAAGGCTTCAATTTCGATTTGGGTTATCGAGGAGAAATAGCGAATTATTTAACTTTTGACGTTGACTATTTTTACCTGGATTACGACAATCGCGTCGGTACGATTTCTCGGACAAATACCGATGGAAAAATCTATCAATACCGAACAAACCTGGGGCATTCCGTTTCCAAAGGTGCTGAAGCCTATGTAGAATTTAGCCCGACGACAGCTTGGTTAAAACACCAAAAATTAGGTAATATTTCCATTTTTGCATCAATTGCAGCTATTCAAGCGCGCTACATGGACTTCAAAACAACTTCGATTGTCAACGGTCAAATCGTAGAAGGAAATCTAGCAGGAAAACGTGTGGAAAATGCCCCCGAAAAAATTAATCGCTTTGGAATAACATATACCAAAAAAGGGCTATCGCTCAGTTGGCAAATCAGTGACATCGGTTCCGCTTTCGCAGATGCAAGTAACACCGTTACACCGAATGCCGCGGCAACTACAGGTCTCATTCCGGCTTACCAAGTACAAGACATTTCAGGTTCATATAAATTTAAAAAATATGCCCAATTAAAATTTGGGGTAAACAACTTGACAGATGAACGATATTTCACCAGGCGTTCTGGCGGATATCCGGGTCCTGGAATTTTACCAGCAGATGGCCGCACTTGGTATGTAGGCTTGAATTTGAAATTTATCAACTAAAAAACAATGGCATTTCTTCG
>DKIP01000030.1:9708-11345 GCA_002454335.1 Cytophagaceae bacterium UBA6715
TACCAGTTTATCGGACCCTTGCCTAAATACTTCTCGGCAATAGGCATGTAGTAAGATTTTAATTCTTCGTAAACGGGCACAACGGGCGATTTGGTATATAGATCATACTTATTGAAATCGTGAATCCATTCCAAATATTGCTCATCTTTCGCGGTCATGAATTGGCGATAACTTCCGCCGGAATGCCATGGGTAGAACGAGTGGTAGCGTATCATCGCCATGCCCGCTTCCGGAATTTTATTGTCCGGGTGATTTTTCAAAACTTGATATAAATACTCATCATGCCCCCAGGCCAAATGCAAATTATCTAAGCCACAGCCTGCCTCGTAAACCCCTAATTCGGTATTGTAGCGGCTGTCCTGCATATCAGGATTTAATGCGTTGAACTCCGGATAGACACATGAATCGGGAAGCTTACAACCCACCACAAACACATCGCCCACTAAACCCCATTGCTCTGCTTGGGAAGTTCCATCTTCGTCTGATCCGAACAAATACATCGCTTTCCCTAAATCATGAATTAATCCCACCAATTGCATCCAATCCGGTCGGCCGTCGGCTCGTAAACCTTCTGCGGATTGCAATAAGTGGATGATGTTTGGAAGATTCAAATCAGGGTCGGACACATCGACCAAAACATTTAAACGCTCCATCATTTCCCATAAATCCAAGGGGTGATCGAAGGTCAAATACTTTTTCTTCATGCGCAACACGTATTCATACGTTTGACGCGAACGCATCTTGCGGTAATGCTCTTTGACAGCCGCCGTGATGTCCCCTTGTTCGTAGTTACGAAATTCCGATTTGTCTTTTGAAATGGTTTCCATGATTTAATAAAATACAGTATAAAGCGCCGAAACGATGCCCATAATTAAAATTGAAATAATGGCAAATTGGCCGCTGACGGAGAAGTCACTACGTTCTACGGCTAAGCCTTTCGGATTATCAATGCTAGAACGATCCGCCAAAGAAATCAAGACCATAATAGCAACCAGAATCAAATAGACCCACATGGTTACATTCAAAAATGGAATCGGATTTCCGCCGATAAAAGTATGCAAATTCTTGAATAAAACCACGAGTGGAATCGAAGCAACCGCAGCAACAATCGCGGCGGCAGATGTTGTCCTTTTCCAAAACAACCCCAAAGAGAATAGCGCAAAGGCCCCTGGCGTGAGGTAGTTGGAATATTCTTGTATGAATTGATACGCTTGTTCTAGTTGGCGTAATTGCGGCGCAATCAACAATGCGATGGCAAAAGACACCCAAATCGCGATACGACCCACCCAAACGGTTTGGGCTTCTGAGGCATGGGGATTCAAGGACTTTTTATAAATATCCAAGCTGAAAATCGTGGAAATACTGTTACTTTTCCCAGCCAAAGAAGCCACAATCGCAGCCGTTAAAGCGGCAAAGGATAGCCCTTTTAGACCCGCCGGCAACAGGTTCATTAACGTCGGATATGAGTGATCCGGTTTAATGATTCCATCAATCGCCATCTCGCTTTGGAAGGCCCCATGTTGGTAAAGCACATACATCGCAATGCCCGGAATCACACAAATCAAAGGCATCAATAATTTCAAAAATGCTGCAAACAAAATCCCAGAACGTGCTGTGGGCAAGTCGGCCCCCAAGGT
>DKIP01000030.1:11476-17326 GCA_002454335.1 Cytophagaceae bacterium UBA6715
ATCATGTGAAAATGGTCGTCGGCCTGCGAACGCAATTCCAACAATCCACCCAAAACGCCTCCGCTATGAAAGCGATCGGAAACCATATCCAAAGCCAAATAGGTCACCACCAAACCTCCGATTATCAACACAATTACTTGAATAAAATCGGTGTATCCGATTACCTTCATCCCTCCTAAGGTAATGAAGATCGCGAAAATCGCGAGCCCAATCATCGCATATAAAAAGGGAATCGAGGTGATGCTTTCAATCGCCAAAGCGCCTAAATACAGGATGGAAGTTAGGTTCACAAACACATAGAGTAACAACCAAAAAACAGCCATAATCGTCGCCACAATATTGTTGTAACGTTGCGACAAGAATTGAGGCATTGTGTAAATCTTGTTCTTTAAGAAAATGGGGACGAAGAAAATAGCGACAATGACCAGCGCTGCTGCCGACATCCATTCGTAAGAAGAAATCGCTAAACCCATCGCGAAACCGGAACCCGACATGCCGATGAAATGTTCGGCAGAAATATTAGATGCTAAAAGGGATGCACCGATTGCCCACCAAGTTAAGGACCCTTCCGCCAGAAAAAAGTCTTTGGTACTTACTTCTGCCTTTTTTTTCCGCTGGTACACCCAATAACCATAGCAGGTCACTGAAACAAAATAGAGTAGAAATACGACGTAGTCGAGGCTATGTAATTGTTTCATGAAAGTTTAATAGGTTTGAAACCAGAATACTTTGTATTTTCAAACTTAAGAAATTCAATTTAATATTGCTTTAATACTAATTTTAAATGTGCTTATTTTATGACATGAAGTCACTTTCGCACATCCTGATTGCTTTCTACTTGTTGCTTATAATCAAGTTTGTGGTATTAAAAGATATGGATATGATCCTTATCGGCCACATGCGATTCTATTTTGGTGGGACCCAAACAGGGGATGCGAATTGGATTCCATTCAAAACCCTTTTGGCCTATTTCATGGGTAATAAAGGCTTACTCATTGCCGGCTTAAATCTGGCAGGCAATTTGTTAATACTTGCGCCCCTCGGATTTTTATTTCCTACAGGATTCCCAGAAATTCGTTGGAAAACGATTTGTATCCTTGCGTTCTGCGCGAGTTTAAGCATCGAGCTGATTCAACATATTTTTCAAATTGGGATTTTTGACGTAGACGATGTCCTACTGAACAGCCTTGGATTCATTTTAGGGTTTTATCTTAGCACGCGCGTATCCAGGAACTGGAAAAAGTCATTCGCGCTTTTTTTTGCAGCTGTTTTGCTCGGATTTTTTCTTTATTACCTGACGCATTCCGTTCCGATGACCCCAATGCCTGCAATGACTAAACCCTAAAACAAGCATTTCAATGTTTGAGTAAATCGATGAATTTCGCTTTTGGAAATTTCATCGAAATGTTTCACGCGAAAAAGGACAGGCAGCGCACTCTTTGATTCAATAAATGCTTCCGTTGACAGATTAGGTTCTCCATTCATGACGATACCGGCTATCGGAATTTCCCGGCGTTGCAAAGCCTCGATTGATAAAATCGTATGATTGATACTTCCTAGGTAATTGCGCGAGACCAAAATGACAGGGATTCCCAACTGCACAATAAGATCAATCATGAGGTCTTGATTATTCAATGGAACCATGAGGCCACCGGCACCCTCAACAATTAAATGATTCGTTGTCTGAGGTAACGTAAAATCCGAAAGTTGGATTTGCACCCTATCCAATGCCGCAGAGGCATGTGGAGAAAGCGGGGCGTTTAATCGATAGCGCTCCGGATGAAAAAATGATTTCGTATTTGAAGTAAGCGCTTGCACTTTCATGGTGTCCGTCAAATGCAAATCGCCCGATTGGACTGGTTTCCAATAATCCGCTTGTAAATATTCGGTAAGTATGGAAGAAACAACTGTCTTACCGATTTCGGTACCGATTCCGGAAACAAAAAATTGCATCGTGCTATCTAATTATATGAAATTGTAATCTTTTTCCTGTTTGCTAAATCGTGAATTTCCTTTCTTATATTCACAGATTTCAGCGCACAAACGCGCGTTTCATTGCGTAGCTGCGCGGTCCAAGCGGTCGTTCATTGTGTTTCCGAGCCCTTGTGCGGGAAGTCTTTCAACAATTATTAAATCGAGACCCATCTTGTCTAGGGTATGGAGCGCAGAAAATAGGTTTTGGGCCGCTTCTGCCAAGTCGCCCGAGGGAGCTAAAACGAGATTAACCTCCACATAAATACTTTCAATGGGAACCGACTGATACCAAAGAATCCCCACCTTCTTGTGCTTGATAGCGCTCAACATAAACAAAGGCTCATATGTAACGATTAATTGACAGTTTGGCGAATAATGTTTTTTGTGCTGACCTGGGAGAGACGCATGTTCAGATGCCGCTGTCCGATTTAAAAGACGGCCTACTTGGGATTCAAGGATCTCCATAGAAATTGCTCCATGCCGCAGTAATATTACTTCATCATCCTCAAAACCCACGATGGTGGATTCAACCCCTGAAGAACAAGGCCCGCCATCTAGGGTATAGATGGAAGGGAAATAGGCATCTACATGTTCCGCAGTTGTGGGGCTGATTCGATTAAATGGATTAGCACTTGGTGCTACTAATGGAAAATCCAATTGATTCAATAGACTCAGCGCCGTTGGATGATTCGGAATTCGAATCGCTACATGGTCATTATCGGCGGTCACAAGACCGCTGACTACTTGATTTTTGGGTAGTATCATTGTTAAAGGTCCGGGCCAAAAATGCTTCGCTAATAGAGAAGCTTTTTCGGGAAATCGTTTCACTAACGCGCGTACTTGGTTAATCGATGCGACATGGACAATGAGTGGATTGGTGGTGGGTCTATTTTTTGTTGTAAAAATGGAGGCAACAGCTTTTGAATTAAATACGTTTGCGGCCAGGCCATAAACAGTTTCTGTGGGAAGTCCTATGAGCTCCCCTTGCTTAAGTTTTTCACGAATAATTGATAGGTCTTTGGTAATCATATTTTACGGGTTACAGAAATCACAATACATGGGTCTTCCATTTTTAGGCCATGACTTGACGTACGAGGCTCGGTAAATAGACAAGCATAAATTTCACGATTTCACACGGCGGGTTGCTTGCCCATAATCCCCACAAGGAAGCACTTTGGCAATGACCATTCGCCGACCCGAAAACAAATCAACATTAACCATGGATTATTTGAAGAAACAGCGGAAGGCCAATGGTGATGTTTACGGGGAATGTCACCCCTAGAGCCATGGGAATAAATATCCCGGGGTCTGCTTTAGGGGCAACAAGGCGCATCGCGGCAGGCACTGCGATGTATGAAGCACTCGCTGCCAGAATGGCGAAAATGAGTCGGCTAGCTTCATTGTCCGTTACAAACTGGCTCACAAAAGATGTAAGACTGCCATTAAAAAGTGGCATGAGCATGGCGAAACAAATAAGAAAAGCGCCTTGCTTTTTAAATGCAGAAAATCGGCTTGCCGCAACCATTCCCATGTCTAATAAATAGATGGCGAGGAATCCCTTAAAAATATCAGAGGTAAAATGTTTAATCCCCTCCGATTGGTGCGAATCAGAGATAAAGCCAATGAGCAAGCTTCCAAAAATCATTAACACACTCCCATTCGTTAAGGAATGTTTCCAAGTAGAACGCCATGCCGTGTTGCGTGGAGCTGATTGCGTGGTGGCTGGAAACAAGTTCATTAAAATTACTCCCATAATGATCGCTGGAAATTCCATGGAAGCCATTACGGCGACCATTTCGCCCCCGACTTTCATTTGATTCATTTCAAGAAAAGCCATGCCTGTGACAAAAGTAACTGCGCTGACTGAGCCATAGCATGAGGCAATCGCTCCTGCATTTACGGCATCCAATTTAAATTTTAAAATAAAGAAGGAGTAGATCGGAATAATGGTCGCTAACAGAAGACCAAACAATAAATGCAGAATCACTTCATGCGTAATGCCGGTCCCCGCAAGTTCCGCCCCCCCATTAAACCCAATGGCAAATAGCAGATACAGGGCAATAAAACCTTTGGAGGCGGCGGGAATCTCTAAATCACTCTTGACGATTTTGGCAATAACACCCAACATAAAGAAGAGCAAAGTAGGATTTTTCAGATTAAAGATAAGTAACTCAAAATTAGACATTTATGTGTTCAATTGTACCTTGTAAAAATATCTGCAGAATCAACTACATGATGATAAGTAGAGTTTTAGGAGCAGATTTTATAAAAAATTTAATATATCGCAAAGTAAATATGCGCACATAAATAATTTTTATTTAAGTTTATAATGCAATGCATTAACCCTATTTATGAATTATACACTAAATCAATTACAGATCTATCTGAAAGTGGTTCAAACCATGAGTATTACGAAGGCCGCAGAAGAATTAAATCTGACGCAGCCAGCAGTATCCATTCAAATCAAAAACTTCCAAGCGCAATTTGAAATTCCACTTATTGAGATCATTGGAAAAAAGATTTACGTTACCGATTTTGGTATGGAAATTGCCAAGTCAGCCGAGGGGATCATCGATCAAGTATATGCCATCAATTACAAAACGATGGCGTTTAAAGATCAGTTACTAGGCCGACTAAAAGTTTCGGTTGTATCTACCGGCAAATATGTCCTGCCCTATTTTTTAACCGAATTCTTACAGAGTAATCCGGGGGTAGAAATCAGTATCGACGTGACCAATCGGGAAAAAGTATTTCAAAGTTTAGAAAACAATGAAGTTGATTTTAGCTTGATTTCCACGGATGTCAATAGCCCAACATATGATTTCATAGATATATTGGAAAATGAACTTTACTTAGTGGGAAATCCCAAGACAGCAGCATTAAACCCTAAATTTGCATTCCAAGAATTCAATAAGGAACTCCCACTCATTTTTAGAGAAAATGGATCGGGTACGAGAAAAATCATGGAATCCTATTTAAAAAAACAGGGGATTCATGCGATGAAAAAAATCGAATTAATGTCGAATGAAGCTGTGAAACAATCCGTAATCGCTGGACTTGGTTATTCCATCATGCCCATGATCGGGATAAAAAATGAATTGAAAAATGGACAGCTCGCCATTATTCCTCGGAGTGGGTTACCTATTACAACAACTTGGAAATTAATTTGGCACAAAGAAAAAAATCCCTCTCCCGTAGCAAAAGCCTTTATCAACCACATTATCGAAAAGAAAGAGGAAATAAAAAGTATGCATTTTAAATAAATAAAGCCGAGCAATCTTGCCCGGCTATATTCCTACAACCCTTTTCATTAATTAAAGTACTCAAACGAAATCGAAAACCTTACGTTTTCGAAACAAACTTATCATCAGAATTTAATAAATAAAAATTAATTTCATTATGTACAACATTAAAATTATTTATGATAAGTTAGGCCTTAATAGTTAATGTAGAACCAACAATCTCAATTTCCAATTTTGCCAAGCCTCGAGTCGCAGGTCCTTGAATCAAAGCCCCCGAAGCGCTAAAAGTAGAACCGTGCGCTGGGCACAAAAAGGAAGAAGTCGTTGCATTGTATTCAACCGTGGCACCCGCATGCGGACAAACAGCCGAGAAAGCGATAAAACTAGCTGGGGTATTGCCCGTGGCCGTACGTATAACAATAACTCCATTTTTAGCTACATAGGAATTAACCGACTTCAAATCTGTATCCAAATTAATGCCAGAACCAGAACTTGAACCCGGGGAATTGATTGCAGAAGGAGCACCATTGTCTTCCTTTGAACAAGCTTGTGCTAGACATGCAAGGCAAGCCACAGAAAAACTTCCCGTAAGTGTTGTTAAAAATTCTTTGCGTTTCATAAGTGGTGTTTGATT
>DKIP01000104.1:0-27239 GCA_002454335.1 Cytophagaceae bacterium UBA6715
TCTGCGACCCCGGCAGCGTCTAAGTTAGCGGCTTCCTATACAAGTTTCCTGATTTTCCACCATTTTCCCATAAATCTCATCAGAAAAGCACTCTTTTATAAACAAGTTGATAAACCGACTGTAACATAAAACAGTATCAATGCCCATGAAACCGCTCTCCAGCTCGAATTTCAACAGCTAATTTATTGGCAGGCGTTGGAAGCGGACAAGTTGCAAAAGGAGTAAAAGCACATGGCGGATTGTAAGCCTTGTTGAAATCAATCACCACCTTCCCTTGTGCATTAGGCAATGCCGTATCAATAAAACGTCCTGCTCCATAGGTCTGTTTTTTGTTCGTCAAATCGCCAAAAACAATAAATAAATTATTGCCTTCTTGGCTTGTTTCCAACTCATAAATGGCCTTCCCTATTTTAAAACGCAACAAACCCGGCGACTCCAAAGTATAAGCCCTACCCGTTACATCAATAATCGTCATCATTTTACCTTGAGTCGGAATGAAATCTGCCTCAATGCGATAACTTGAATCCGTCGGAAAACAATCAATCCCTTTAAATGCCTTCAAATATTCCCCCTCCAAATCTCGCAAGCGAACTGCATATTTATCGCCTCGTTTAATGATAAACCAACGCAATGAACGATGCGAAATAACCGGGACCTTAATACCCTCCTGAAAAACAAGCATCGTATCGTGCACGGTTTGGTAGAAAACCTTGCCATCTTTCAACAATAATTCGCCCAAAAATGGGTCGGAATGATCAGCAGGAAAAACAAAATCATTCTTATCGTCTCCCCCCAACGTATTTTTCCCTTCCTTCAACCAAAATAGCCCCGCCAAATTAAGCCAGCCAGTCTCCGATTTCAGGCTGGTGATTCGCGCTGCACGAAATGCTTTAATCTCATCGACATGATTTTGTGCCTGCAGCCCGAAACTAAATAATAGCAAGAAAATAATTCCCTTATTCCACATGATAAACTCCTTTTGATTCAAACTCTTTTAACACCTCCGCCACGCGGAATTTAGCTTGTTGGCCGACCGTAAATCCTAAGCCTGCTCCACCCGCACGAATCGAGAGATAGTCTTTCTCCAGCATTCTTTTCCGTTCCTGAACATCACCCAAGCTATTCCCAATACTAAATAACCAAAACATCACACTGAGCACACCCACAAAACGCAAAGCAATCTGCCTCCATGTAAGCATCACAAGTAGATAAACGAAAACCAAAGCCAAAGTTGGATAAATCTTATAGTTCCCAATTAAATACACAAAATCCCCAAAGGACGAGCGCAATATGCTAATCGCAACCGCATTCATAAGGGAAAATACAAGCATCGCAACGACAAAAAGCAGATCTGGTCGCGTTAAGGTTTTGGCACGCCAACGAACAACAAGCGCCTGCAACCCTGTTTGGTACACAAATCGAACAAAAATCCACAGCAAAATCCCGACCAAAATCATCCCACACAATGCCGTCTCAAGGATACGAAACATCGATTGCTCTTGATACCAAAAATCAAAAGCCCCACCCATGAAAACGAAAAAACCTTGCACACTTGTCCAAGGATGCAATTTGAAATAAGCCATCCCCGTTTCGTGATAGGACATGCTTGGGTACTTCCAAAAAAACAAGAAAATCACGGATACCAACAAGCCTAACCAAATAAATAATTCCTTAAAACGGTACTGCAAAAACAAAATGAAAGCCCCGATTCCTATAAAAAACAAGCCATCGGAATTCGATAAACTAGCCAATAACGTAAATAAAACTGCCCAAATATATTGCTTGGATTTTACCAAAAAATACATGGAAATCGCCCCAAAACCAATCACCAAATTGTGCTGCACGGCTGCAATCATCCAAAAACTTGATAAATAATATTGGAAATTCAGATACAAAAAAGGGATGGGCATGAAATAAAACAACCTGTTCTCTTTGGGCAAAATCCGCCATATCAAACAGAATAGTGGAATTAGATACAAGTGGGATTGCCAAATCATCCACTGAATGTTCAATTGGCCAAATACATAATAATTAAACAAGGTCAACAATTTCAATGTTACAACCCGATGTTCATTATTAGGAGCCCATAACAGCGCCATTTTTTGCTGAAAATTACCTTCGTGAAGCCAGTTGAAAAGCATCAATGGCCCGACTTCAAAATCATCCAACCACGGGATATTCACAGAAAAAGCAAACAATGCCCACGCAAAAATCACGATAGGCAAGCCGATCAGCACATAGCCATAAACTGATTTTTCTAAATAACGCATCACATCCTTTAAAATCCACTCAAAAGTAGGCATTTAATTCAAAGATTTTTTATAGCTTACCAATCGTTAACCCAATAAATCTATGAAAAAACTGATCCTCGGACTTGTTGCAATCCTCATCGCCATTCAATTCATTCACCCGGAAAAAAACGAAAGCAACGACAACACTTACGACATTTCCACGAAATACAGCATCCCCGCACCGGTACAAGAAACCTTAAAAAATGCGTGTAACGACTGCCACTCGAACCAAAGCACCTACCCTTGGTATGCAAACATTCAACCGGTAGGCTTTTGGCTCAATCACCACATTGAAGAAGGAAAAGAGCATTTAAACTTTTCGACTTTCGCCAAAATGCCTATTGCTGTCCAAAACCACAAGTTGGAAGAGGTCATCGAAACCGTCGAAGAAGGCGAAATGCCCATGCCATCCTACACCTATTTTGGCTTACACCCAAAAGCGAACTTAAGTGTAACGGATAAAGATGCATTAATCGCCTGGGCAAAAGCACAAATGGATACCTTGAAAGCAAATTATCCAGCAGATAGCCTGAAATTAAAGCCCCGTAAAAAAGTATAAACCGATTACGAGCAATAAGCCAAACACAAGCCAAATAATTCCGTTAACACGCTTTTTCTTTAAGAAAAGCAATAAAATGATGCCTGTCAAGGAAATCAAACTCATGAAAATAGCGGAAAAATCAATGACCCATTTCCAGCCCTGACCCGTGTCACGACCCTTATGCAAATCATTAATCCACGCCACAAAACCCAGGGATCTTTCGGTTAAATGAAAGGTCCCTGTGGAACGATCAATAAACGCATCTGCGGTATATCCCGGACCTTGCAACGAAACGGAAACTTCTGTTTCGTCAATTCGGACATCATTCAAAATACCATGAACCTGGTATTGCGAACGGAATAATTCCACAATTTCCAATTTCTTCACCTGAGCGGTATCGATTACATTCACCCAAGCAGGATTCAAATGACCGTCCACCTCATGCAAGGTTTCTTTCTCCGGAAACCATTCCAAATGATTCAAGGTCAAGCCCGTCACCGCGAAAAAAAACACAATCACGAAACTAAACATCGACAAATAAATATGCAGCCATCGCGACCACTCCGCTAATTTACGCTTCATCCTATTTCGTCTTGTACACTAAATTCGCTCCTGAAATCTCCTCATTTCCTGCCAAAGCCTGCGACTTCGCCTTTCCATCAAACTTCATTGTCTGCTTCATCAATTGGTACGAACCATGCTCCCTTGCCGCCTCAATATATACCGTATAATTCCCCAAAGCCACATATTCCCCTTGATCATTTTTACCATCCCAAATCAACGAATAATTCCCAGCAGAACGTGTCGCAGAGGCAATCGACATCAAGTCGATGGGTACTTCACGCTGTGCATCAGAGAAGGAACGCAAATCCGGTAGCCAACGAGGTTTGCGGTACCAAAGGGCCAAACGACGTACTGCTTTGTGTTGCTCATCCTCAATCCAAACTGCCACATAAGGCCGACGAGCACCTCCACCCAAATTCGCCAATTCCACATTAATCAATAATTCCTGACCCGCTGTCCAAGCCTTATCTTTCACATGCACAAGCTCGATCGCTGATTCTGTAGACACAGAACGACCCGACCAATTATTACTAACATGTTGCGTTCCCGCAGCATCCACAAGCAAATATTCCGTTTCTGGATATTCGGCTGCCAACGCTTTTGATTCTTCCACCGAAAGCACATTAAATGCGGTTGCCAAAGCCCCCGCTGTCACAGCATCAGGGTGAATGACCGTTGCAGATATACTGCCAGAGGCCGTTTCTCCTGTACGAGGGTCGATAATGTGCGCACCTCGCCGACTCACCCCACTCGTAGCAATCGCTTGATTTTGAATCGAAACCGTGCTCAATGAAGAACCATTTTCCGCGTCTGAATAAGGATCAGAAACACGAACCGCTTCGCGTAAATCGCCTTTGGCAAGCATATCACCCCCTACATTCAACATCACTCCACGAACACCAGCCTCCGCCATCACAGCATCAGCAACCTGCTCCATAATAAAGCCTTTGGTAAATGTATGCAAACGCAACTCCGCATCACTTAAACGCGTCGCCGTACCCTCACCTAATTCCCAATGTGCCTGATTCACTCGATCCGAAAAACCGTTCAAACGCACATCATCTGCAGCTGCATTCAACGCTCCCCTTGTCGCTTCACGCCACGTATCAAACAATCCTAAAACGGTATGTAATTCATCTGAAACCGCAATCATTTCCCCCTGCGAACGAGTCCATTGCCCAAACTCATGATTTTCTCCACTCCCCAAAATTGCCTGCAATCGACGGAATTCCGCCAAGACCTTCGCCTCCGCTTTCTCTGCCAATTCAAACGAATTTGCCAGAATTTTCACGTCTAATGACGTCCCTAAAATATGTTCGAAATGTGCGGCTAAAACGCCCGATTGATTGGGCACAAAGGCCGATAGGGCGGCTAATGGTAGCGAAAAAGAATGCATAATTTTATCAGTTTTTTGAATTTTGAATTTACGCCTTCTCAACACAAATACAAAAAACATATAGACCAAAGCGGTGTTTTTTGCTACCTAAATAAACGCCGAAAATGGTGACGCTGCCAGGGTCTGCGACCCTGGCAGCGTCTACCGCAAAGCTAATGCCTTTCCCTAAAAGTTTCCTGATAATCTACAAAGTCTTCATATCAATCACGAAACGATACTTCACGTCCGACTTGATCACCCGCTCATATGCCGCATTCACATCCTGCATCGAAATCATTTCAATATCGGATAAAATGTTATGCTCCGCACAGTAATCCAACATCTCTTGCGTCTCCGCAATACCCCCGATCATCGATCCCACGATGCTCCGACGCTTTGAAATCAAAGTCGCAGCGCCAAATTCATTGGCATCTGGCGGAATGCCAACTAACAACATTTTACCCTCTACTTTCAACAAGCCTAAGAATGCATCCAAATCATGTTTGGCAGCGACGGTATTCAGGATAAAATCAAATGAACCTTTCAATGCCTTCATTTGCTCAGGATCCGTCGACAAAGCAAAATGATGAGCGCCCAGAGAACGTGCATCCGCCTCTTTCGATGGCGAGGTTGATAACATGGTCACCTCCGCTCCAAATGACGCCGCAAATTTCACGGCCATGTGACCCAATCCTCCTAATCCCAACACGGCAACTTTGTGACCCTTGCCCACGCCCGCAAAACGCAATGGCGAATAAGTTGTAATTCCCGCACACAACAAAGGTGCCACGCGAGCCAAATCTTTTTGCTCAAAATTCACATGCAAGGCATATTTTTCATCGATCACATAATTCGCTGAATAGCCCCCAAATGTCTGCGTCTTTCCATCGCGGTAGTAATCATTATAAGTCGCCGTCATATCCTCATCGCAATACTGCTCCTGACCAGCTTGGCATGAAGGACATTCCCGACAAGAATCTACAAATACGCCTACGCCGGCCGTTTGGCCTACTTTAAACTTCGTTACGTGCGACCCAATCGCAACGACTTTTCCCACAATTTCATGTCCCGGAACAATCGGGTAAATCGACGGCCCCCATTCACTACGCACCATGTGAATGTCGGAATGACAAACGCCACAATACTCAATATCAATTTGAACATCGTGAGGACCTACCTCGCGGCGTTCAAAAACGATTGGCGCCACTGGCACCTCCGCGCTTGTAGCGCCATAGCCTTTAACTTGCATGTTGTGTTTGGTTTAATGTATCTATAAAAACTTGAATGGGCTCCGCTCCTGAAATGCCATATTTCCGATCAAAAACAAAAAAAGGCACCCCGCGAACCCCTAAATTTACTCCTTCTTGAATGTCTTGACTTACCCGATAAGCATATTCCTCACTGGCAATCGCCACACGAATGTCTTCCTCAGCTAATCCAACCTCCTCACCTAATACAACCAATTCCTCAACGGAAGCCAAATCCCTTCCCTCCGTAAAGTAAGCCCGGAAGAAAATCTCCTGAATCGCATCATCTAAACCTTTTTCTTTGGCCAATTGAATCACGCGGTGCGCATACAACGAATTCGCCACCACGGCCTTGTCAAAATTGTATTCCAATCCGACGGACGCAGCCATCTCCACGACACGTTCGTGCATTTGCTCCGACTGCTCCAAAGACCAACCTTTCCGATCTGCCAAGTATTCATATACGCCAACAGGTTCCTCAAATGACATGGGAATCGTAGGATCTAATTGATAACTTTTCCAAGTTATCTCCACCGAATCACGCCCCGGAAAGCTTTCCAAGGCCTTCGCTAGATGCCGTTTACCAATGTAGCAAAACGGACACATGATATCACTCCAAATTTCTATTTTCATCTCAGCAATTTAATGTAATTTCGGCAGATAATTATCTGTCATTATGTTCTCCATTCGCAACCTTTTTTTAACTATTCTAGCTTCCTCCAGCTTGTGTGCGCAAAGCATCACGCAGCTCGCAAATGCCTTACCGCATATTGACGGAAAACAGTCCTACCTCCCCTCCCCCTTTGCCACCACCGGCGACCGATTATACCTCGTAGGTCATCAAAACGGGCAATTCCCTGATTTGGGCTGGCACATCACGGGTGAAATGGGAGGCATTTGGGCACATCCCATTAAACTCCTGGACGGATTTATTGTTTCTGTGGATGGACAAGATTTAACACTGGCAGAAAAATTTACCAACTTCCCGATTGCCAACCAACATCATTATCAAACAAAAAATTTACACATCATCCGCACACAATTCGTTCCAGATGGACTCACAGGATGTGTCATTGAGTTTGAAATTGAAAACAAAAGCCAGCAAACCCAAAACATTCCCTTTGTTTTTCAAGCAAAATCCGACTTGCGGCCAACTTGGTTGGGAGAACGTACCAACCTAATCGACCAAGAAGATCATGCAGAATTTATAAACGACCAATGGGTTTTCAAAGACGCGAAAAATTCCTGGTTTGCTATCCTAGGTGCCAGCGAAAAAGGAATTCCCGGTGCTGCTCCGATTCCTTTTAATTCCATCGGGAAAGGAATCGCCAAATCCGTCAATTACTCGCTAGGCATCCCAGCCGGCGAGAAAAAAATTCTTCAGTTCTATATCGCAGGATCTGCCAAATCCAAGGCTCAGGCATTAAATACCTACGAAATACTTCAGAAAAATACGCCAAAACTATTCCAACAAAAATGGTCACGAGTTAATGCATTGGCTCAAAAAAGTAAGCTGAACATCCCCGACAAAAACATCCAAGAAGCCTACACCTGGCTACAATATAATACCGATGGGCTGACACGCGACGTTCCGGGTATCGGTCGGGGCATCAGCGCTGGACTACCCGACTACCCTTGGTGGTTTGGCGTGGATAGCGAATATGCCTTACAAGGAGCGATCGCAATTGGCCAAAAAGACCTGACCCTAAATTCAATCAATCTCATTCACAAACTTTCTCAAAAGTCCAACAAAAACGGTCGGGTCGTGCATGAAGTATCCACCAACGGCTCAGTATTCAATCCCGGCAACCTGAATGAAACAGCCCAATTTGCCTCGCTCGTTTGGAAAGTCTTTCGATGGACAGGCGACAAAAAGATGCTAAAAACCTATTTCCCTAGCATCCAAAAAGGATTGCATTGGTTGGGCACTGACAACGACCAAGACCACAACGGTTTCCCGGATGGATCAGGAATGATGGAAATTCAAGGCCTCCACAGCGAAATGATCGACGTGGCTGCCTACACGCAGAAGGCCTTATTAGATGCTGCGGAGATGGCACAGGTTTTAGGCGAAAACCAAGCAGCAAAAGCATACTACGCCAAAGCCGTAAAATTAAAACAACAGATTAATACGCAATTTTGGAATGAGGATTTTCGTTCCTATGCCGACTTCCGTAGCCAAGACTCGACTGCACTTGAATTAATCAAACAGGCCATCGTTCGGGCAGACACCTTACAAAAACCCTGGGCTGTTACGGAATTAATACAAACCGAAAATTACATCCGAGCACATCCAAGTAACCAGGCGAGGCCCTTTGTGGTGCATCATAACTGGGTGGTCAATACGCCTATGGAAATGGGCTTAGCGGATTCCGAAAAAGCCATAAAAGCACTCGAAACGGCTAACAAATACACAAATCCCTTTGGATTATTCGTGACGGGAATCGACCGAGATGCCTCGGCTGGGAGCGATGCAGGTTCTTATAAAGCCCCTAAAATTTTCACATATACAGGCGCAGTTATGACCTTACCCACCGGCGTGATGGCCGTGGCCGAAAACAATTACGGTCGACCCGACCAAGCCCTGGATTACATCCGAAAACTCACTCGTTCATTCAGTTACGCATTACCTGGCAGCATGTATGAAGTATCCCCAGATTTTGGGATGATAACCCAAGCGTGGAATGTCTTCGGATTCGCGGTTCCCATCGTAGAACAGTTTTTTGGGATACAACCCCGGGCTGATTTGCATGAAATTACCATTGCGCCACGCATGCCTTCGAGCTGGAAAGAGGCGCACATTGAGAACGTCGAAATAGGTGATAATCGAATCAGCGTACATTATCTACAAGGCCAAACGCCCCGTGTGACACAAAGCAAAAACTGGAAAATTATCCTTAAATAGCCCATTTTATTATTGTATCATTTTGCTACATTTGTAAGCTATTACCCTACCAACATGAAAAAAATACTTAGCCTTTTAGTACTTTCCACGGCAGCATTTGCCCAACATGTGGAAATCAAACAAGCCAAAGGCCCAACTTTGGCCTATTCAACTCAATCCTCTGTTAAGATCCTCAAAAAAGACGGCCTATCTTTTAAGGATTTAAACAAGAACGGCAAATTAGATATTTACGAAGATTGGCGGAAACCCGTTGACGTTCGTGCCGCCGATTTAGCGAAGCAATTAAGTGTACAGGAAATCGCTGGTTTGATGTTGTATTCAGGCCATCAAGCGATTCCCGCTAGGCCAGATGGCTATTTTGCTGGAACCTACAACGGAAAACCTTTCGATCCCAAGACGATGGACGCGAGTGAATTAACGGACCAACAAAAGAAATTCCTCAAAGAAGACAATCTACGTCACGTACTCGTCACTACGGTTTCATCCCCAGAAGATGCCGCAAAATGGAACAATAAAATTCAGGCATTTTGCGAGTCGGTGGGCAAAGGAATTCCTGCCAACAACAGTACAGACCCACGTCACGGAACGCAAGCGCGCGCAGAGTTCAATGCAGCAGCGGGCGGTTTGATTTCGATGTGGCCAAGTTCTTTAGGTATGGCCGCGACATTTAAGCCGGAATTGATCCAACAATTCGGTCGGGTAGCGGCACAAGAATACCGTGCTTTAGGTATCGCTACTGCATTATCTCCCCAAGTAGATATAGCAACAGAGCCGCGCTGGTTACGTTTTGACGGAACCTTTGGAGAAAGCTCTAAACTTTCCGCTGCCATGGCGGAAGCCTATTGCAATGGTTTTCAGAATGAAAACTGGGGCGCTCAAAGTGTAAATGCGATGGTGAAACACTGGCCTGGAGGTGGTTCCGGTGAGGCGGGCCGTGATGCGCACTATGCCAATGGAAAATTTGCGGTTTATCCGGGAAATAACTTCAGCGAACATTTGATTCCTTTCACGGAGGGAGCGTTTAAATTATCCGGCCAAACCAAAAAGGCGGCGGCTGTGATGCCATATTATACGATTTCCTGGAATCAAACGAAGGAAAATGTGGCAAACAACTACAATAAATATTTGGTAACAGACCTGCTTCGCAAGCAATACGGTTATGATGGGGTCGTGTGTACGGATTGGAGTGTAACGGGTGACCATAAAGCGATGGATGTGTTCATCGATGGAAAAGTTTGGGGCGTAGAAAACCTAAACATGGCCGAGCGCCATTACAAGATTTTAATGGCCGGCGCGGATCAATTTGGCGGAAATAATGACATGAAACCGATCATTGAGGCCTATGCAATGGGCGTGAAAGAACATGGTGAAGCCTTCATGCGTGCCCGCATGGAGCAATCGGCGGTCCGTTTGTTGCGCAATATCTTCCAAGTAGGCTTGTTTGAGAATCCTTACCAAAACCCTGTTGCAACCAAAGCAACCGTAGGAAAACCCGAGTTCATGCAAGCAGGTTATCAAGCACAATTACAATCCATCGTGCTGTTGAAAAACAAGGGAAATGTCCTACCGATTCAAACGAAAAAGACGATTTACATTCCCAAACGTTTTGTCGCAGCGACGCGTCACTTCTTGGGATTCCCAATTCCAGCATCGAATGATTTCCCGATCAATATGGAATTAGTGAAGAAATATTTCAATGTGACAGACAATCCGGCGGAAGCAGATTTGGCTTTAGTTTGCATCGAAAATCCGAAAAGCAGCATCGGCTATGACAAAGAAGATGTGGCGAAAGGCGGCAATGGTTATGTGCCTATTTCCTTGCAATACAACGATTATGTGGCGAATGACGCACGCGAGGTGAGTATTGCGGGTGGAGATCCTTTGGAGAATTTCACCAATCGTTCCTACAAAGGCAAAACGGCAAAAACACGTAATATTACCGACATGGAATTGATCGAAGACACGCGTCAAAAGATGCAAGGAAAACCGGTGATTGTATCCGTGAACGTGTCCAATCCGATGGTTTTTGCGGAAATCGAAGGCAAGGCGGATGCGATTTTAGCAAGTTTTGGTGTACAAGATCAAGCGATTTTAGATATCATTTCCGGCAAGGCGGAGCCACAAGCTTTATTGCCGATGCAGATGCCAGCCAGCATGCAGGTGGTAGAAAAACAAAAAGAAGATGTGCCATTTGACATGGAATGCCATGTAGATTCGGAAGGACATCGCTACGATTTTGGATTCGGAATGAACTGGAAAGGCGTAATTCAAGATGCCCGCGTTCAGCAATACAAATAGCACTTATCCCTCTAAAAAACACTTCAATGAAAATTGGGGTGTTTTTTTTGTGGCTGACCAAAATCATATTTAGTGTGAATTTCTGCCCCGACCTTTGTCCTTCCAAAAATTGTACAATTCTACGAATATGCAGAAATCAGCCGCACATACATTTCACATTCCCGTGATGGGATTGGGATTCACGATTGACACCCCTGTGAAAGTTGGGCCCTTTGGTATTTCTTCCGTCGTTTCCATCGTGGACGACCATTTAGTTGAAGAAATGCGCGAAGCCTACAGCAAAGAAAATAACCTAAATTTTACGCCAATTCCGAAAACGGAAGAGGATTTCCGGGCCAAACGCATCAGCGCTTACTTGAATTTAGTAAAGACGCTCGTTCAAGATAAGACGACTAGCATTCGCAATCAACCTTTTGAACCCGAGTCGGACATCACGCGCTATTTTGAATTATTGCCCGAGAACGCCCCACAAAAAATGGAATACCAGGAGATGCTCGCGGAGACGGATATCTGCCAAAAATTCGTCAAACAAGGCAATTTACGCAAACATGTCCTGGCAGGTTCCATCGATGTCAACATCATGTCGAAGGTCAATAAAATCAATTACGACAAAAAAGGGAACGCGCTGGAAAAGGAATTCGCAGATGCATTAGCGGCCTTGCGCGGTTATGCGCAAAGCGATTTGAGCTCCTCCATCATCCTGTCGGCGGGTTATAACCCCATGCTCTATGGCTACATCGAGGCTTTCCCCGATTTTTTCCCAGACGCTGCAGGTAAGCTAAAAAAGAAGATCATTCTCAAAGTCAGCGATTACCGAAGTGCCGTAACGCAAGGAAAAATCTTGGCGAAAAAAGGAATTTGGGTTTCCGAATTCCGCATTGAATCGGGATTAAATTGTGGAGGACATGCTTTTGCCACGGATGGCTTGTTGATCGGGCCCATTTTAGAGGAATTTAAGACGAACCGACAAGCCTTAATGGGTGAATTATTCGAAATGTGCCAAAAAAGTTTAGCCGAAAAAGGTCAAAACGTGTACCTTGAATATCCAACGATGCGCGTAACCGTGCAAGGGGGAATCGGGACGCATGCGGAGGATGCCCTGCTTCAAGATCATTTTCAAACCCAAGGAACCGGCTGGGGAAGTCCCTTTTTATTGGTTCCTGAAGCGACTCAAGTAGATCCTTCCACTCGAAAAGCCTTAGCCGAAGCGGAGGAAAGTGATTATTACATGAGCCATGCCTCTCCGCTGGGTGTACCTTTCAACAATTTTCGAAAAAGTTCATCGGAGAAACAACGTTTGGAGCGCATCGAAAAAGGTAGACCCGGCAGTCCGTGTACCTTGGAATATTTGGCAACAAATACTGAGTTTACAGAAAAGCCGATTTGCACGGCCTCGCGGAAATACCAACATGCGAAATTGAAGCAGCTCGAAGAACAAGGTTTAGCCGCAGCAGAATATCAAAATGCATTCGATGCAATCACGGAAAAGGTTTGCTTGTGCACAGGACTTGGGACGTCGGCTTTGCAAAATTTTGATATTAAACCATCACATCACCAACATGCCGTTGCGATTTGCCCAGGGCCTAATCTAGCCTATTTTTCCGGAACCTTTTCGTTGAAAGAAATGGTGGATCACATTTACGGTCGGGCGAATATATTAAATCAGCGAAACCGTCCCAACCTATTTATAAAGGAACTTAGCTTGTACGTTGATTACCTGAAAAAAGAAGTGGAAAAAAGCGTTGAATCCATGACAACAAAACAGGAACGTTACCTCAAAACATTCCGCGATAATTTGTTGGCCGGTGTCGCCTACTACCAAAACCTAAGCCTTCCGAGTCTTCAAGACATGAAAGATGAATTAGCCCTTTGGGAAGCTAAAATTCAAAGTTTATCTATCCCACAAGTTGGTTAAAATAAACCCCGGAAATCCGGGGTTTATTATTTTAATGGCTAATTTTAAGCCTAATTTAAACACGATGCACAAGCTAAGCCTATTCCTCTTTCTTTCTTGTTTTTCCTATTTCGCATTTAGTCAAGACACCACTCAAATCGTTCATGCAGATCGACGTAATTCCGCTTCCCAACAAGCCAAACCCTATGTCATTTTAATCTCTGCGGATGGTTTCCGATCTGATTTTTCGGTAAAATATGGCGCTAAATTTTTGCAGAGTCGGGAGGCGCAAGGTATCAAGGCTCAGGCAATGATTCCCTCCTATCCGACTTTAACTTTTCCAAATCACTACAGCATCATAACCGGTTTATACCCTGCACATCACGGCTTGGTCGACAATCGTTATTTCGATGTGAATTCCGGAAAGGAATACAGCATGGGAAACAAAAAGATGGTGGCCGAAGGAAAATGGTACGGCGGAACTCCACTTTGGGTACTGGCAGAGCAACAAGGCATGTTAAGTGCTAGTTTTTACTGGGTAGCATCTGAGGCCGACATTCAAGGAGTTCGTCCAACTTATTTATACACCTATAACGAAAACATTCCGATCGAGCAGCGCATTCAGGCTGTGAAAAATTGGTTATCCTTGCCAGCAGAAAAACGCCCGCACTTGATTACTTTTTACTTTCCACAAGTTGACCATGATGCACATGAGTTTGGCCCCGAGGACCCTCGCGTAGGTGATGCCGTTCATTTTGTGGATGAGAGCATTGCAAAATTACAAGCGGCCTTAGATCCATTGAAATTACCCATCAATTATGTGTTTGTTTCGGATCACGGAATGACCACCGTAGACACCGAACACACCATAGGGAAACCTGCCGCCTTAGATACCGCGGCATTCAAAGTTCCATCCGGCGATGCTTTGTTGCATGTGTATACCAAAATTCAAGCTGCTGTACCGAGCACGCTTGCAATACTCAAGCAAAACTCAGGCTTTAAGACCTATTTGATGGATGAGACCCCGGCACATTGGCATTACCGCAAATCGGATGACCGATTTAATCGCTTGGGAGATATTTTACTCGTACCAAACCACCCAGCTATTTTCAACCTAGGAACTCGAAAAACGAGTCCCGGAAAACATGGATATGATAATCACCATCCCGACATGCAAGCAAGTTTTCAGGCATGGGGACCTGCATTTAAATCGGGAAAAACCATTCCAGCATTCGAAAATGTAAATGTCTACCCGATGGTCGGCAAGATCTTAGGACTAACAATTGACGAGTCAACGATTGATGGTCGATTAAGCCAACTGAAATCCATTCTGAAATAATTACATCGATGGCTTGAGGTTTTCCAACGTAAAAGGAAGGCCTTTTGCGGCGGTAATTTTCAAGTTGTTTAAGGTTTCTGAAGGAAAATAAATCGTCGTTAATACCGACAAGCCCCCATCCGCGAAAAACTCTGCTGAGGCAACATCTGTAATCAAGGTAAAGTCGATTGAGTTAGTTGTTGCCAGACGAGGCGCATAGGCTTTCCCAGCAAATTTCGTACTGAAACTTTGATCTCCTGCCGCATCGCGATCTACAAAATAGCGATTCGAAGCTGCTTCATAACCAATGATTACCTGTTCGCCTTTGTTGTTGGAAAGCGTAATAGAAAAGTCCTGTATCGGTAATTTCCCCGACAAGCGTTGCAAGGCAGAAGCCGACTTCACAACTTTATTCGATTTAATCGTTTGTGTCCCCGTAACGTAGTCAGAAACCGCGGCAATCGGTGTGGAAGCTAACACATATTTCCCGTTCAGACTATGTAATTTCAAATCTCGGGGTAGGGTATTAGCACTCCGCCATGAAGCGGTAGGTACAACGGTCGCATAATCCCAGTTGGACATCCAACCCATAAAAATCCGCTTATCTCCCGTTTCGTGGAAAGTCACACCAGCATAATTATCTCTTCCATAATCCACCCAGCGCGTTTCTTCGTCTTGTGGAATGAATTGATGTCCATCGAAATCCCCCACAAAATATTGTGCTCCAGAACCGCCATTAGCCGCCCCTGGATTTAAGTTGACGATTAAGACCCATTTGGTCTTCCCATCCACTTGCATCGGAAACAAATCTGGACATTCCCAAACACCGCCATGGGCACCCAATTTTGCACCAAACTCACTCTCCTTGGTCCAGTTTTTCAAGTCGGGCGAAGAATAAAACGTCTCTCGATCCTGTGTCGCCAAAACCATAATCCATTTCTTCCCTGGTGCATACCAAGTCACATTCGGATCACGAAAATCTGCGATACCTGGGTTTTTGATCACGGGATTTCCGGCAAATTTTGCGAAGGATTGGCCGCCGTCTAAGCTGTAGGCAATGCTTTGGTTTTCACGATCGATCCGACCTGCTTTTTCCCAAGCCATGTTATGGCTCGTGTAAATAGCAACCACTGGCGCAATGCCCTTGCTACCTAAACCCGAAGTATTTTGATGGTCAATGACAGCTGACCCCGAGAAGATTAAACCTAAGCTATCCGGATACAAGGCAATCGGTTGGTGTTCCCAATGCATCAAATCCTTACTCGTCGCGTGGCCCCAGTGCATGGGCCCCCAAACCGTACTCTCCGGATGGTATTGGTAATATAAATGATAGGTTCCGTTCGCGTAAAACATCCCGTTCGGGTCATTCATCCACATACTTGGTGGCGTGAAATGCAATTGCGGACGATGTTTTTCCTGCGCGAAAACGGCAATGGAAATCAATAAAAAAAAGAGAATATGTTTCATAAAGGCAAAAAAAATGGGTGACCCAACTGAGCCACCCAACAAAAATACGGGAATTCATTACAAATTCTTTAAAAACTCGATGCTTCGTGGAACAAAATCAAGTTCTTGATTACTTTCATCCTCGATGAAGCAATGTTCAATGCCATTTTTCTTAGCGAGTGTGATGATTTCCTTCCAGTTTCCTTGGCCCGTTCCCACAGGAACATCATTTTCTGCAGGCGTACCCCCAGTTAAATTGCCTTCCACCCCTTTGCGCAAGTCTTTGACGTGCATCAATTTCCAACGATTCGGATATTTCTTCAATAATTTAACCGGCATATCCGCGCCTCCGCCGTGCATCGTCCACAGAACATCCATCTCAAAAGAAACATAAGCCGGATTCGTATTTTTGATGATGTAATCCATCAAGGTTCCATCCTCATAGGCATGAAATTCGTAGCCGTGATCGTGATAGGTAAATGTGATCCCGTTTTCTTTAAATACCTTGCCTGCACTGTTAAAAAGCGCAACGGCTTTTTGGGCATCTTCGAGTGTAAAATCGGTACCTTTGTGTGGAATCCAAGCACACATGACGAATTTGGCACCTAAGGTTTTCGCCCGACGAACTGCATCCATCGGATTAGCTAATTCGTCATATCCAACACCCGTCGACGGAATGCTGATGCCGCGTTCAGCACATAATTTCTTGAATTGTTCTTCGGTATAACCTTTTGTCGCACCCCCTTCTAATTCCGTAATACCCATTTTCTGAATGATATCCAGTGTGTTTTCGGTGCTTCTGGGAAAATGATTCCGGAAGGTGTAGGCCTGCACACCCATCGGGTAGGTGTATAATTTTTGAGCAAATGCGGGGAGCGTTAACAAGAACGCAAAAGCAAATAAGGTCTGTTTCATTTTTAAATAGGTTGGTTCGTAAAAGTGAAAGTTTTTTCTGAATTATACTAATTTTGTTGTCATGGAAAAACCCTACCACACGGATCAAGTTTTTGATAAAATAGACACGCTTGCCTTAGGCGAATACGAAGGTTGCACATTTCGTAATTGCCAATTTGAATCGGCGGATTTTAAGAACTTCCAATTCGTGGATTGTCGGTTCGAGGACTGTAACCTAAGTCTTGTCAAATTAAGCGCAGCCTCATTCCAAAAGGTCTATTTCCAAAATTGCAAGATGCAAGGCCTTCGCTTCGAGGCCTGCAATCCCTTTTTATTCGAAGTCAATTTCAAGAACTGTGTGTTGAATTTATCATCCTTTTACCAAATAAAGGGCAAGGGAACGAGCTTTGAGTCCTGCAGTTTGCATGAGGTAGATTTTACGGAAGCCAATTTCAGCGAGGCCCATTTTGAGGAATGTGATTTGGCTGGGGCACTGTTTGATCAGACGAATTTAGAGCAGGCCGACTTCCGAAATGCCTATAATTTCCGCATTTCCCCTACGATTAATCGATTGAAGAAAGCCAAATTTTCTCAAGACGGATTGGCGGGCTTATTGATTGATTTCGGGATCTTAATCAGCTAATTGATAAATTTTTCATGGCTTATTTGATTTTGCTTTTTTCCCTTTAGCTTTGTAAAGCTCTGAGGATGAAAGCTGAAGAGATCTAAACCTATGAAAAAACTCGTCTTTACCTGCCTCATCTACATGGCGTTTTTCGTTGCACACGCCCAAAAAATTGAGTCGGCAAGTTTCATTTACGAATCCGCTCCCTTCCCATCTTGTCATGCTTCCACCTTGGTGGAAACTCCACAAGGCATTGCCGCAGCTTGGTTCGGAGGGACACATGAAAAGCATCCCGATGTAGCTATATGGTTAAGTTTCTACCAAAACGGAAGCTGGTCAAAGCCCATGGAAGTGGCCAATGGCATCCAAGCTTCAGGGAAGCGATATCCTACTTGGAATCCGGTCTTGTTTCAGCTACCTGGCAAAGAACTTATCTTATTTTACAAAGTTGGCCCTGCCCCCGACGAATGGTGGGGTGCGCTAAAACGCTCCTCAGATGGCGGCAAAAGCTGGTCGGCAGAAGAGCTTCTCCCGAAAGACATTTATGGCCCCATCAAGAACAAACCCGTATTATTGTCAGATGGAACGCTCATTTGTCCATCGAGTTCGGAAGATCATGACTGGCGCGTACACATGGAATTCACGAAAGATGGAGGAAGAACTTGGACGCGAACTGAGGCATTAAATGATGGCATAACAACTTCAGCCATACAACCTAGTATCCTACAATTAGCGGACGGTAAACTCCAACTCGTTTGTCGGTCGGAAAATGACTATGTCCTACAAGCCACCTCAACAGATCAAGGTAAAAGTTGGTCAGCCCTAAAGCCTACCACCCTCCTAAATCCGAATTCCGGTATTGATGCAGTCACCTTACAAGATGGCCGACATATCCTTGTGTACAACAATACCAAAAAAGGACGAAGCCCCTTAAATGTCGCGATTTCGTCGGACGGTCAAAACTGGCAAGAGATTGCCATCTTAGAAAACGAACCCAATGGCGAGTTTTCATACCCCGCTGTTATCCAATCGGCCGATGGGAAAATCCACATCACCTACACGTGGAAGCGAAAGAAAATCAAACATGTGGTGATGACACTTTAATATGACAACAACGGATCTGGTCATTATTGGGCTGTACCTCCTCAGCATGGTTGGTGTGGGAATCTATTTCTCTCGTCGAAAACGCAGTTCTATACAATTTGCTACCGCTGCTGGTCAAATTCCTGGCTGGGCATTAGGGCTAAGTTTTTATGCCACTTTTCTAAGTGCTATTACGTTCCTAGGGGACCCAGGAAAATCCTTTGGGAGCAATTGGAATCCCTTCGTTTTTAGCCTTTCCATTCCACTAGCGGCATGGGTGGCTAGTAAATTATTCGTACCATTTTATCGAAATGGGCAATCGGTCAGTGCCTACACCCACTTAGAAAAACGTTTTGGTGCATGGGCAAGAACTTACGCGATGTTGTGTTTTATCTTAACACAACTGGCAAGGATGGGGACTATTTTTTATGGATTGGCCTTGACAATTAATGCTCTATCAGGCATTGAAATGCCGCTCATTATTGTAATCGCAGGATTCGTAATCATCCTATACACCGTTTTAGGGGGAATGGAAGCAGTCATTTGGACAGAAGTCATTCAGGCAATTCTGAAGACCTTGGGCGCGCTCATGATAGTAGGATTGATTTTAAACCAAATAGACATCACGGAAATTTGGGAGATCGCACAACGAGATAATAAATTTAGCTTAGGGACGTTTCAACCTGAATTTGATACGAGTTCTTTTTGGGTGATATTACTCTATGGATTTTTCATTAACCTGACGAATTTTGGTGTAGACCAAAACTATATTCAACGATATCATACGGCGAAAAATACCCGTGACGCGGCGAATAGCATCTGGCTTTGCGTGGTGTATTATGTCCCCGTTTCATTCCTCTTTTTCTTGATTGGGACATCCCTATACGCCTTTTACGACGTAAACCCAGGGCTCATCCTGGACCTCAAACAACAGGTTGCTACGGAAAAAAACATCTCGATTCAATCGATGCAATTGGTTGATTATGCCGACCGCGTTTTACCGTATTTTATGAAAACGCAATTACCGAAAGGTCTATTGGGATTGCTGCTCGCCGCGTTATTGTCGGCTGGCATGAGCACCATGAGTTCAGGGATGAACAGTTCCGCCACAGTCTTTTTAAATGACATCTACCTGCGCTATATTCAAAAAGACCTGAGCCCACCAAAACAACTGCGGATTTTACGCATCTCCACCATGGCTATGGGCTGCCTTGGTATTGTGTTTGGAATTAGTATGATCGGCGTAAAGAGTTTATTGGATGTTTGGTGGAAGCTATCAGGCATCTTTGCAGGAGGAATGTTGGGCATATTTCTCTTAGGCTTTCTCGCGAAACAGGTATCCAACGCCGCAGCGAAAATTGCGGCCTTCGTGGGCGTGGTGATTATTGCCTGTATGTCGTTTAAAGATAATTTACCGGAAACCTTACAGATTCCTTTGGATGGCAAATTGACGGTAGTCCTTGGGACTTTGACCATTCTCCTGACGGGCATAGTCGTCCAAAGAATCCTAAAAAACCGTTAAAGATTATTGAGCAAGTATATCCCGCACGATCTTCAAATGATGTTCCGTATGGATCCACAGAAATCGCGTAGCAAGCTTGGTGTTTAAATGCCCAAACAGTGGATGTGGAAAGAATTGCTTGGGTTGTTGGTTTAACAAATTCAACACACTCAAACTGGCACGGTCTAATGCCGAATCCAATTCCTCCTTGGAAATGCTTTCCGGAACCACGACTTTTGGCGCACGTACTTTCCCGCGTGGAATCTTTTTTGTTAGCAACACATACCACTTTCTAAATGTATGTTTTGGTGCATATTCAGCCGGATTCGAAGCGGCTACCGTAGCTACAACGCCATTAATCACTTGGAGATTATGCAACAAATGCCAGCCTACAGAACCTGAAGAAATAGCGGGGTTAGTGGTTTCCCATTGCTCCGCTAACGTTTGCATTTCCTCTAATTGAGTGGCGAGTTTATTGATCATAAGCGCATTTGGAAAAACAATCCATGATTTGATTTTTCAAATTTCAATGGACCGTATGCATCAAAGTTTGAACCCAAACCTACGGTAAATTTGTCAAAGGTCAAACCTGCACGCAAACTTGCCCCACTCCTCGCATGCGTACCTGCTTCAATATCACGAACCAAAAGCCCTTGCAAACGCGTATATAAACGTACTTTTTCTGACAATTTGGGTTTGAATTCTGCTAAAGCAACCGTTTCAAAGGCGTGTCCTGGTTTAAAGTTTAATGTAGGGAAAACTACAATCAGATAATCTGGGCTCGCTTTCAAGAACTGAAAACCCAAGGTGGGAACAAAACCCAACTTATAATGCCATTGCAATCCCGATGCTGCATTAAATCCTTTACCTAGCTTGTAGGTAATGGAATTATTTAAAACAATTTCCGTTTCGGAAGGCGTATTTTGGTAGTCGGCAGCACCTACTGTCACATTAAAGAAATTGAATTTCCCGGCCGCATCAATTGGTCGGTTGATAATGATCAATAAATTAGCCCGATTATTTCCGGCCATCACCTCCACGGGTAAGGGTGCCTTTTGAGCATAGGTAACATGTAAAGTTGCCAACAAGGCGAAGAGTATCCATAATTTTTTCATGGGGCCAAAAGTACGGAAATCTTAAGGAGAAAGTTTTTTTTGAGACCAAAAGGCAAAAACTGCCGCTGTAATAAACATGATTAAACTATAGATCACCGCCGGAATGGTCATCGCACCATTGTTTAAAATGCTCAATGCGATGTAAATGGCTAATGATCCATTGTGAATCCCAACTTCCATCGAAATCGCCACGGCTTGTTTGGGAGGAAGTTTAAACAGCCGTGGAAGAAAATAACCCACAAATAAACAAGCTAAATTAAAACTTAATGCCGCGCCACCCACAGCTTTGATATCATGCACTAAATGATCGATTTCTTTTAGTCCAGCTAAGACAATTAACAAAGCGAGAAAAAGACCTGAAATTAATTTAACCTTCCCTTCCATCCCATTCGCAAATGCAGGATAGCGGTACCGAATCCACATCCCTAAACTAATAGGGGTAATGATCATCGCACAAACCTCCAATACTTTCTGAAATTGCATCGGGACATAGGCCTCCGTTTGCATGAAATACGCGAGGGAAAAATTCACAATGCCGGCAATCGAAAAGATAGAAAGTACGCTATTCAGCGCGGTTAAACTTACATTCAAGGCGACATCTCCTCCAGCCATGTGGCTGTAAAGATTCGCCGAAGGGCCTCCTGGGGCAGCGGCTAATAACATTAGCCCCACGGCTAAGGCGGCTTCCAATTGGAAGAAGTCGGCAATGAATAAACAAATAGCGGGTAACAGAAGCATCTGGGTAATCAATCCGATGAGTACCGCTTTGGGGTATTCGAAAATCCTTTTGAAATCTGAAGGGGTTAAGGATAAGCCTAATCCGACCATGATGATGGCGATGGCCATGGGCATGAGATAGATCGAAAGAAAACTTGCTTGCATCCAATAATTTTTAAACCTTGCTCAAAATATGGATATTTTGCTTGTCATCCTAAAATTATTTGTGCGCCTTGGCCTCTGGATTTTCGTTCCCAAGGTCCACATTCGCAATAAAAGCCTCCTCGCAAAAAAAGGACCTTTGTTGGTCGTGGCAAACCACCCCGACTCCTTTTTAGACGCCGTCATCTTAGGAGCCTATTACCCCCGGAAAATGCATTTTCTGGCAAGAGGAGACGTTTTTCGCAAACCTTTGTTTGGCTTTCTATTGCGCTCGATTGGGATGATACCTATCCACCGGGCACGGGAAGGTCGGGAACATTTACACCTAAATGCCGGGACATTTGACGAATCGGTGGATATCCTTGCCCAAGGCGGGAGCGTCCTGATTTTCATTGAAGGGATATGTTTGTTGACCCATACATTGCAGCCCTACAAAAAAGGCGCCACTCGAATTTTGGAAGCTGCCCAGCAACGGGGTGTGCAGCCAATGATTCATGTGGTGGGAATCGCCTACAATGATTTCAAAGCATTTGGGAAAATCGTGGAAATTCATGTAGAGGAATTTGAACAAGCGCCGACCTTAGAACATGCTAAACACCGCTTGGATTTTAATGCAGCGGTGTTCGAACAGATGCGCCGATTGATTCATGTTCCCACGAAACGAATGCGGATTAAAAAAAGCCTGTTTTACTACCTGAATCTACCCTATTACCGTTGGATTCAAAATATTGTGGATCGTAAAACAAAGGGAACCGTATTTTATGATTCGGTGCTGTTCGCGACGCTGCTTTTTACCTATCCGATCTATTTGCTGCTGCTCGGAATAGGCTTATGGCTTGTGGGTTTACCGATTTGGTATGTGCTATTTTTTATCCTCATGTTACCTTTAGGAATCAAAATTCAAATGCAAAGCACATAAAAAAAGCCCTGGAAATTCCAGGGCTTACCTTAGTCTTGTATCGAAGAAATCGGCTTCGTCGCGTGGTACAATTCATACCAATCTTCGTGACTTAAATTGATTTGGAACGAATTCACAATGTTACGAATGCGATTCTCTTCGAGGGTTCCAATTAATGGCAAGGCGCCTAATTTCACCAACCAAGCTACAGCAATCGATTCGATGTTTGCATCGTAACGCGCCGCGACTTCCAATAATTTTTTACGCACTTTCAAGGCTAATTCATCCGTTCCGTGTTCGATGCGACCACCTGCTAAAGGAGATGTCGCCAAAGGACGCATGTATTTTTGTTTGATGTAATCGATGGCACCATTATCCAATGCCGCGGTGTTCAACAAATTCAAGTCGATGTGATTCGAAACCACCGGAATGTTCAAATAAGAAACCAACAATTGATGTTGGTATACAGAGAAATTCGAAACCCCGATGTTCTTCACTTTACCGGAAGACTTCAATTTTTCCAAAGCCAAAGCTGTCGATTCCAAATCCGAAAGTGGATCCAATTGATCTAACAAAAACACGTCCAAATAATCTGTTTGCAGATTACGCAGGGAGTTTTCCACAGAAAGCGTAATGTGTTCCGCTGACGTGTTTACGTGGTTAACACGATACAAAGGCGGCGTGTTCACGCCACATTTGGAAAAAAGAACGATGTCGGAACGCTTGAAAGATTGTTTGGCTAACACTTCGCCGAAACGTTTTTCACAGGTATAATTTCCGTAACGATCTGCGTGGTCGAAGGTGTTCACGCCTAATTCCAAGCACAGGTTGACAATTTTCTCCATGTCTCCCTTGCCCGCTTCCCAGCGCCAGAATCCGTAAATAGCTGGGGAAACTTTAGGACCTGCATCACTTAAATAGACCTTGTTCATGCTAATATAATTTTTGAAGCTGCTAATAAATCATCAACTAAATGGGTGGCTTTCGTTTCCGTTCCTTGCGGAGCCAAACGAATCGTCCGTAATCCGGCACGCGTTCCGGCGGTAATATCACGCTCGTGATCTCCCACCATCCAGGAAGCATCCATATCTACCTCGTATTTGGCTGCTGCTTTTTCGATCATCAAAGACCCTGGTTTACGAGTTAAGGAATGACTATCAAATTTTTCATGGTACGGGCAAAAATAGATATCGTCTAATTCCACGCCTGTTCCATCTTGAATTGCTTGATGAATCATGTAGACATCTTCTCGTTTGTAAATGCCTTTGGCAATGCCACTTTGGTTGGTGATAATCACCAACAAATACCCCGCATCTTTCAAGGCACGCAGGGCTTCCCCTACACCAGGCGGAATGATGAACTCTTCCATTCGGTACACATAATCCACACGGTCAACATTCAGAACGCCGTCGCGATCCAAGAAAATGCACTTATTCTTCATTCAAATTAAAATAAAAGCTTCCAAGGGATGCGGCTCAAGATTAAAACGAGCGCAGCCAAGGTGAAAATCAACGCGTTTTTGTGTTTCGCAGCATCAGCGATCGCTTTCTTGTTTTTGGCATTATTCACGGTAGCTAAAACTACTGCGATAATATTCACAGAAATATGTTCAACAGCGATTAAACGCGTAGCTGGATCCTTCATCGCTGCACCGAAATCAGTAAAAGCTGCCGCCGTAATCGGGCTTAAAAAGAAGTAAAGCGCTAATCCAATCAGCAATTGCGTGTGCAAAGAAATCATAAAGAACAAACCTGCTTTGCGATCTGATTCGGTGAACAACGCGTTGTTTGAGCGACCACGAAGCGCGCGGGCAATCACATTAATACCTAGAATGAACACGAGTACAAAGAGTACGATGTGAACGGTTGAAACGATTGAATACATGTGATGATAAGTTTTAGTTTGACGCAAAGATACAAAAAGCCCTTGGAACGTGACCTTTGTTACGAATAATCCTCCAAAATTCTTTACCTTTGGGGCTTAAAATTCGCACAAAAATGTCAGATTCTTCCAAATTGAAAGCCACCATAAATGCCCGATGTCCACAATGTCACGAGGGTCGATTATTCAAATTTAAGTGGTGGAATGTCTTCAATTTTGCTCAGATGGAGGAACATTGTTCTGAATGTGGTATGCGATATGAAGTAGAACCCGGCTTTTTTTATGGAGCTATGTATGTTTCTTATGCCTTTACGGTAGGAATTATGCTGGTGGGAGGTCTCATCATATTTAATTTATTTAATGATCCAGATGCGATGGGCTATGTGATTCCCATCACGACAGTGTCCTTGATTTTGGTACCTTTTAATTACCGCGTCTCCCGCGTTATTTTCATACATTTGTTTTCCGGAGTCAAATACCGGCCGAATAAATAATGAAAATCCTTGACCTGTACATTCTGAAAAAATTCCTGAAGACTTATGTCTTCGCCGTTTTTCTCATTGTATTGATTGTCATGGTCATTGATTATACCGAGAAAATCGATGATTTTATTCGAAAAGAAGCGCCCATGCGGGCCATTATCTTCGACTATTATTTGAACTTTATTCCTTACTGGGCAAATTACATCAGCCCCTTGATGGTCTTTATTGCGACGGTATTTTTTACCGCCAACATGGCTGCCAAAACAGAAATCATTGCCATCCTCAGTTCAGGTGTTAGTTTCACGCGTTTGATGAGGCCTTATTTAATTGGCTCCTCCATCATCGCCCTAGGAACCTTCTTGATGATCGGTTGGGTCGTCCCCAATGCCAATAAAATCCGCGTTCCCTTTGAACATGAATACATCAACGGGACCTACTTTTTCGATAAACGGGATGTTCATATCAAGATTGCGCCGGATGTGTATGCCTACATTGAGAGTTATGACAACACGTCGAATACGGGTTATCGATTCAGTTTAGAGCGGATTGCCGACAATGAAATCAAGCAGAAATTGATGTCGGACCGCATCACTTGGGATTCTGTGGCGAAGAAATGGACCATTCATGATTACCGGATTCGGACCTTTACGGGAAGTGGTAATGGAATTGTCTTTGGAACGAAGATTGATACAACCTTGAATCTATTGCCCAAAGATTTTCAGAATAAACACTTGTTGCATGAGACCTTTACCTTGCCGGAGTTAAACCGACACATCGATTTGGTTCGGTCGCGTGGGGCGGATGGAATTGAGGTGTTTTTGATTGAGAAATACTTACGATTTGCTAATCCCTTTTCGATCATCATTTTGACGATTATCGGCTTCTTGGTTTCTGCTCGAAAAGCGCGCGGAGGCGTAGGGTTCCAAATTGCTTTAGGCTTTAGTTTGGCCTTTGTGTACATCTTGTTTTTCATGATGAGTAAAGGAATTGCAGAGGGTGGCGGCATGCCACCGATGTTGGCCGTTTGGTTGCCCAACATCGTCTTTTCAGGCGTAGGCCTCGGCTTATATTACACCATTCCGCGTTAAGATGAAGTCGGCCCCACGCTTATTGGATTACCTGAAAATCCATTTCATTGTGGTGCTATATGCTTTCACGGCCATTTTGGGCAATGCGACGCATGCGAATGCATTGACAATTGTCTTTTTTCGTTGCGTGATTGCGGCGATGGGATTAGTTGGGATTTTGTATTATTCCAAAACATCTTTTCGCATTAGCCAAAAAGTCTTGAGCGTCTGGCTCTTGAATGGCGTGTTCATCTCTTTACACTGGCTATTGTTTTTTGGAGCTGCCAAAGTCTCTACCGTTGCGATGTGTTTGGCGGGATTATCGACGCAAACCTTCTGGACTTCGGTGATGGAACCTATTGCGAAAAAGACGAAGATTTCCTGGGAAGAAGTATTCCTGGGTATTCTGGTGATCGTGGCATTGGGAATTATTTTTTCAGTCCAACAAGCACAGTGGCTCGGATTATTGATGGGCATCGGTGCGGGATTTTTTGGCGCCTTGTTTTCGGTTATTAATGGCAACTTTACCCATACACATGATCCTAAATTAATCACCGCTTATGAGATGGCTGCTGCCGGCGTTATGACGGGATTGGTTTGGGCTTACGGATTGATCGAGGGAGGTTTGGGTTATACCCCGATGGATTGGGACTGGTTGTGGATAGGAATATTGGCAGTCGTTTGTACCGTGTATGCCTATACGGAAACCATACATTTATACAAGGTCTTCTCGGTCTTTTCGATCAACTTGGTCATCACACTCGAACCCGTTTATGGCATCCTGTTAGCTGTGTTTATTTTTGGCCAAAAAGAGGTGATGTCTCCGGGATTTTACTGGGGCACGGCATTGCTCGTGCTAACGGTGATGGTGCAGCCTTTTTTGCAGAAGAAGAGTCACTAGTCGTCAGTCATCAGTCGCTAGTCGTCAGTCACTA
>DKIP01000104.1:27321-28406 GCA_002454335.1 Cytophagaceae bacterium UBA6715
TCAGTCACTAGTCGTCAGTCCGAAGGGAAATAGTCCGAAGTGGTTCTTTTTAACCCCGGACTTTAGTCTAGGGGACTAGACGCGACCCCGAAACCCTATATCTATAACCCCAGGTTTTAACCTAGGGACTAGATGCGTAGTATTGCTTCTCCACAAAACATCGATTTTTTTCTTATCTTGCTCCGCAAACCTATTCAACATGAAACACCCCATCGCAATGAACCTGCTCGTTTTCGGGCCGGAGATGGATCAAACCGTATTAGCTGAACTAGCCTTTATCGCCGAAACCGGCTATCAAGGAGTGGAAATCCCTATATTCAACACGGATTTATCGCATTGGGAAGCATGGAAAAATGAGGCCGACCGACTAGGCTTACAGATTTTTGCCTGCGGCATCGCAGGACCTAGCGAAAACCTAATTTCCCCCGATTCCAGCATCCGTCAAGCCGGATTAAACTACATCAAAGCAACGATTGATATCGCAACATATTTAGGCTCTCCCTATCTTTCAGGACCCATTCACTCCGCTTTAGGAGTCTTTACCGGAAAACCTGCGACCGAAGAAGAAATCAACTGGGCCGTGGAGGGCGTTCGGAAGGCGGCTGATTATGCCGCATCCAAAAACATCACCATCTGCCTAGAATATTTGAATCGATTCGAAAGTTATCTCGTATCCTGTGCAGATGAATTATATGCGTTGGTGAAAAAAATCAATCACCCCAATGTCCGCATCATGTATGATACATTTCATGCCAACATCGAGGAGAAAAATACAGCAGAAGCACTGAAACGCATCGCCGATCAAACAGTCCATATTCAAATTTCTGAAAGTACCCGTGGAATATTAGGACAAGGGCAGGTAGATATTTCAAGTGTACTTCTTACATTAGAAGAACTAAATTACCCGGGTTGGATTGTCGTGGAATCCTTTGGGATGAAATTATCAGCAGCCCATATTTGGCGTAAAATGTTTGAGAATGAGCGGGAGCTGATTCGTGAGTCGTATCGGCATTTGAAATCACTCAGCTAATTGCTCTTTGGCAATCCTTACAGGTTTGCCAAAGTTTGAGACGCTTTTTCAGCGT
>DKIP01000104.1:28503-58882 GCA_002454335.1 Cytophagaceae bacterium UBA6715
CCCAGACTTTAGTCTGGGGAATTTAACAAGCGAGCCATCGCAAGCATAACCTAAACCTATGAAAAAATACAACGTAGCCATCGTCGGCCTGGGATTTGGAGCGGAATTCATTCCCATTTATCTGAAACATCCTTTGGCAAATATGTATGCCATTTGCCAACGAAATGAAGAAAAACTCAATTCAATCGGTGATGCATACGGCATCGAAACCCGATATACCGATTTTGAGAAATTGATCCAAGACCCCAATGTGGATGTCGTGCACATCAACTCGCCCATTCACTTACACGCCGAACAAACGTTGAAGGCCTTGAATGCCGGAAAACATGTCGCTTGTACCGTTCCCATGGCCACTACCGTGGAAGAATGCAAGGCGATTGTGGAGGCCAGCAAGCGCATGGGCAAAAAATACATGATGATGGAAACTGTGGTGTATGCCCGGGAATTTTTATACATCAAAGAGCTTTATGAGAAAGGTGAATTAGGGAAAATTCAGTTCCTGAAGGCCTCTCACCAACAAGACATGGACGGCTGGCCGGATTATTGGCCGGGATTACCCCCCATGCATTACGCGACGCACTGCGTAGGCCCGGTGGCTGGTTTATTGCGTTTGGAGGCAGAATATGTCTCTTGTTTCGGATCAGGAACGATCCGCGAGGAGCTGATCCAGCATTACAATTCCCCATTCGCCGTGGAATCTGCCCACATCAAATTCCGGGATTCGGATTTAAGCGCGATGGTTTATCGTTCGCTGTTTGATGTAGCCCGTCAATACCGCGAAAGCTTCGAGGTGTACGGTTCCAAAAAATCCGTGGAATGGCCATTAATCGAAGGCGAAGAATTGGTCGTACATACTGCCAAAAAACCGGAGCCCGAAATTCCATCGAAAGTGCCTACACCGGATTTCGCCCATTATTTACCCGAAGAAATCCAACGATTTACGACCAAAGGCGTCTACGACGAGGATGAGAATACCCACTTATCCTTCACCCAAGGGGGCGGACATGGTGGTTCTCACCCACATTTGGTGAACGAATTCCTTCAGGCATTAGCTGCTGACCGCGATCCATTCCCGAATGCACCACAGTCGGCCAACTGGACTTCAGTGGGAATTTTAGCCCACGAATCTGCCTTACAAGGCGGCAAAATCATTGAAATACCTAAATTTTAAGCCATGCGTTTATTACTAATTGCTTGCCTATTATTGTCCCAAATCACCTTGAATGCCCAAACTGGGCGTCGCCTCGAGCTCCTCTTTTTGGGAGACAAAGGACACCACAAACCCTTCGATCGCTTGCCGGCATTGCAGTCGGCCATCGGTGTCAAAGGCATGAACATCACCTACACGGAATCACTAAAAGATTTGAATCCGCAATATTTGAATAAGTTCGATGCCTTGATCATCTATGCGAATCACGATTCCATTCCTGCCCCACAGGAAAAAGCGTTATTGGGCTATGTCGCAACGGGCCATGGCTTGGTGGCGATCCACTGTGCGTCTTTCAACTTCCGGAATTCAAAGGAATTTGTGAAGATGGTCGGCGGGCAATTCTGGCGTCATGGCATGGATTCCATTCGGGTACAAAACGAGGCGAATACCAACGTGCAAATTAAGACCGTTGACGAGACCTATTTACACGCCTATTTACAGCCCGATAATCAAATTTGGCAAAGTCGAATTTTGGGCCCAGAACAAGCCAAAGATAAACCGGGTGTAAAGACGGAACCCTATACGTGGACGCGCACGTATGGCAAAGGAAATATCTTTTACACGGCTTATGGCCACGATGAAAGGACTTGGAACACGACCGGTTTTCAAGACCTAATTACCCAAGGTATTTTGCATGCGGTTGGTCCTGAGAAGCGCGCGATTTTGGCGGCACTCAACTTGCCAACCTTGAAATACCGCGAAGCAAAATTGCCGAATTACGAGAAACGCGAAGGCCCACAAATGCAGCAATTGCCCTTAAGTCCAGAGGAATCCGCCAAATTCATTCAAGTTCCTGTAGACTTTAACTTGCAATTATTCGCCGCAGAACCGAACGTTATGCATCCGATTGCGATGGCTTGGGATCATAAGGGACGTTTGTATGTATTGATTACCAAAGACTACCCGAACGAGCGTAAAGAAACCGGCGGAAGTGACTACATCTTGCTTTGTGAGGACACGAATAAGGATGGAAAAGCGGATAAATTTACCAAATGGGCGGATGGTTTAAGCATCCCAACCGGCATGGTGTTTGCGAATGGCGGGATGATCATTTCCCAGGCGCCGCACATGATTTTCTTAAAGGATACGAATGGTGACGACAAGGCCGATGAGCGCAAAATTTTATTTACGGGCTTCGGTACGGGCGATACGCATGCGGGACCGTCGAATTTGCATTATGGCTTTGATAACTGGATTTGGGGATGTATTGGTTATTCTGGATTCAAAGGAAAAGTAGGGGCGGATTCCTTGCAATTTGCCCAGGCATTCTTCCGATTCAAACCCGATGGATCGAAAATGGAGCACATGACGACAACCTCAAACAACACCTGGGGATTTGATTTCAATGAAGCAGGAGATGTGTTTGGTTCTACGGCAAACAACGCACATGGTTGGTACATGCCCATTCCACATCGTAACATCTGGCATGCGCCGATGTCCTTAAACGGTTCCAAAAACACGGATACACACAAAGACATGCGGACAATCACGCAAAAAGTACGCCAAGTGGACGTTTTTGGTGGATTTACCGCTGCAGCAGGACATAATTTTTACACGGCGAGGGCCTTTCCAAAGAACTATTGGAATCAAATCGCTTTTGTATCTGAACCTACGGGACACGTGATTCACCAGAACCGACAAGTCGCAAAAGGCTCTGATTTTAGTGATCAAGAGGCCTTTAATTTGCTCGCTGGAGCAGATGAATGGGTGTCGCCCGTATTTGCACAAGTAGGTCCGGATGGTGCGGTTTGGGTGGCCGACTGGTATTCATTCATCATTCAGCATAACCCGGTGCCACAAGGTTTTAAAAATGGAACTGGGAATGCTTATGATACTGATTTGCGTGATTTCACGCATGGTCGGATTTACCGCGTGGGTTACAACAAGGCCCCGGCATATACGCCCGTAGATTTAAGCACACCCGAAGCTTGCGTTCAAGCCCTATCGAATAACAATTTATTCTGGCGAATAACCGCACAACGCTTATTGGTGGAACGTGGCAATAAAGATGTGGTTCCTGCATTAATCGCATTGGTTTCATCCGCTCGCATGGACGAAATCGGCTTAGCGCCGGGAGCCATTCATGCCTTGCGTACCTTGGAAGGATTGGGCGCATTGCCATTCGAAGTTGCAGCAAAAGCGTTACGTCATCCGAGCGCAGCGGTGCGTAAACAAGCCGTACAGGTATTACCTCGTACGGAGGCTGGAGCAAAAGCGATTCTAGCGTTGGGTTTATTGAATGACCGAGATTCGTTGGTGGTATTGAACAGCATTTTGGCATTAAGTGAAATGCCGAGCAGTGCGGCGATTGACGCTGCCGTGATGAAGAAAATGGCCGCTAGTCAACAAAATGATGACCGGTGGATTCCGGATGCCTTAACGGCTTGGGCGATGTCGGCAAATCAAACACGTATAGACGGAATCATCAGAACGGAGGGTGCAAAATCAGCACAAACAGTCGCGGAGAAATTAGCCAAAGACTTGAAAAATCCTTCGGTAGATGGATCAACAAGTGGCATCGATTTAGTCGTAGAAGAGGTACAAGTCAAAGGAGGAAACTTCAAACTGCGTGAGGGAGCCAGCTTTGTGATTCGAGTTAAAAACCGGGGAACACAGGCATTGCCGAAGGAAATTCCGGTACCCTTGACGGTGAAGATTGAGGGTATGGGGAGCCGGGTCGATTTAGAATCCTATACCTTCAAGGATGGAATTGCGCCGGGTGAAACAATTTCTGTTGTTAAGAATAACAATGGTCCGTGGACCGGAAATTTAGGTTGGACTGCAGAAAATGCAGGTAACTACACGATGGAAATAGCCTTAGATCCGAAGGCGACGATTGCTGAATCGAACCGCGGCAATAATGGGTACCGACAAGCCATTACCGTAAATAATACAAATACCTTATCGACCTACATGGTGGAGAAAATCTTCCGAGCAGGTGCGACGGAGTGGACAGGCAATCAGGTTATTGACAAATTGCGTTTAATCAGCAATCCGGAGAGCAATGCGATGGGCGTGGCCTTGAAAGGAGCGGCAGGAACGTGGAATGCGAAAAGAGCTGCGGAGCTTTCGGAAGAAAACAAGGCTTATTTCGTGGCATTAGCAAAAGTGCTTCGTCCTCAAGATGTGGAGATGTGGGAGCGTTTGGCGAATGCATGGAAGATTGAAATACCCAATACAGCTGCCAAAGGCAATGTTGTTAAGATCACGATTCAAACAATTAAGGAAGCGATGAAATATAGCCCGGCAGAATTCAAGGTTCCGGCAGGTGCGACGGTGGAATTGATTTTTGAAAATGTGGATGCGATGCAACACAACTGGGTGCTGGGTGCATTAGGCAGTCAAGAAAAAATTGGTTTGGCGGCAGATAAGATGATCACGGCGGCGGATGGTGCAGCGAAAAACTACATTCCGTCGATGCCGGAAGTATTGGCATTTACACCATTGGTTGAATCGGATGGTCGGGTGAAAGTGGTCTTCAAAGCACCAAGCGTACCGGGTAATTATCCATTCCTGTGTACCTTCCCTGGGCACTGGCGGATTATGAATGGGGTGATGAAAGTAGAATAGAGGTAAGAGTTGAGAATTAAGAGTTAAGAGATGTGGACGTCCTTCGGACGGATATGTATAACCCTAGGCTTTAGCCTAGGGATTTCACGGCCGCACCTAATCCCCATACTAAAGTCTGGGGGTATAAAAAAACATATCGACAAATCCCCTCCGGACTCTGGACTATTTCCCTCCGGACTAGTGGCTAGCGACTTCTGACTATTTTCGTACCTTTGCCGCATGAAATTCGAAATTGAAAAGCTAGACCCGAATTCTAAGGCGCGGGCAGGAAAGTTAGAGACCGATCACGGGGTGATTGAAACACCCATTTTCATGCCGGTGGGCACGGCTGGTACGGTGAAAGCCGTCCACATTTCAGAATTATCAAATCCCATTAATGCCCAAATCATTTTAGGAAATACCTATCATTTATACCTCAGACCTGGCCTCGATGTTCTTGAAGCCGCAGGGGGATTACATAAATTCAATGGTTGGGATAAGCCCATCCTAACCGATTCCGGTGGCTACCAAGTCTATTCGTTGGCAGGAACCGGTCGGAAAATTCAAGAAGAGGGTGTCAAGTTCAAATCGCACATCGACGGCAGTACGCATTTTTTTAGTCCTGAGGGTGTGATGGATATTCAGCGCACGATTGGTGCAGATATCATGATGGCCTTTGACGAATGTACGCCTTATCCGTGTACCTACGAATATGCGCGCAAGTCGATGGACATGACGCACCGCTGGTTGGATCGTTGCATCCAACGCTTCGACGAAACGACCCCCAAATACGGCTATAATCAAGCATTGTTCCCCATTGTTCAGGGTAGCGTCTATTCGGATTTACGTAAAGTTTCAGCAGAATACATTGCATCCAAAGGCGCCTTTGGGAATGCAATCGGTGGACTTTCCGTGGGTGAGCCCGTGGAAGATATGTATAAAATGGCCGATGAGGTAACAGACATTTTACCGAAGGACAAACCTCGTTATTTGATGGGAGTGGGAACGCCGGCGAATATTTTGGAAGGAATTGCGCTCGGAATCGACATGTTTGACTGTGTGATGCCTACGCGAAATGCGCGGAATGGGATGATTTTCACGACACAGGGCTTTATCAATATCCGAAATGAAAAATGGAAAAATGACTTTTCGGTGATCGACCCATACTTTGCGGAAGATATGCATGGTCAGTATACGAAAGCCTATTTACGCCACCTCGTGCGCTGTGAGGAGCTTTTGGGACCGATGATCGCCAGTGTATTTAATCTGCGTTTTTACCTATGGATGGTGGGCGAGGCCCGCAAGGAAATTCAAGCAGGCACCTTTACCGCATGGAAAAATCGGATGATTCCGCAGTTTATGAACCGCTTATAGCCATCAAGGAATAGGTAAAACCTTGCTTTCTTTGAAGCTAGAAAGAATCACCATCGTGGAGGTAGCAGCTACTTCTTCGATTTCGTTGATTTTTTCCAACATCAATTTTTGGTAGGTGGAGATATCTTTGGAAATAATTTTCAACATAAAATCACCTGAACCTGTCACGTGATGACATTCAATAACTTCAGGAATTTGATTGATTTGACGCACAAAAGACTCCGTTACTTGCTTCTTGTGACCTGTCAACGTGACCGTCACAAATGTGCTAACCCCAAGGCCGATTTTATCGCGATCTACCTGCGCATGATAGCTTTGTATGATTCCCAAAGCTTCTAATTTCTTCACCCGTTCCAAGGTGGGAGCCGGTGATAAACCGATTTCTTTGGATAATTGGGCGTTGGTAATCTTCGCGTTTTGCTGAAGGATTTCCAATAATTTATGATCAATCTGATCTAGTTTGGTGATGCTCATTTGTTGATTTGAAAAAACAAAAATAAAGATTTTTTAAGGAAATTTTGTCTTGGTTCTTGCATAAATAACTTAAAGGTTCTACTTTTGTACCCACAAAACGCGAAAGTAGCTCAGCTGGTAGAGCGCGACCTTGCCAAGGTCGAGGTCGCGGGTTCGAACCCCGTCTTTCGCTCAAAACGAGAAGGCACCTCTAGGTGCTTTTAAGTTTTACAGGGCTGCCTGGGTGGTGGAACTGGTAGACACGCAGGACTTAAAATCCTGTGAGCCGAAACGCTCGTATGGGTTCGATTCCCATCCCAGGTACATAAATCGACGAAAAACCTTCTGAGGAAACTTGGGAGGTTTTTTTGTTATTAGACGCTGGAGAGACGCGAAGTTTCGCGTCTAGTCGATTGTCGTCAGTCCGAAGGTGTTTTTTTATAACCCCAGACTTTATTCTGGGGTTCCCTAGGTTGAATCCTAAGGAATCGACGCAGAAAAAGCATCTCAAACTTTGGCAAACCTTTCAGGATTGCCAAAGAGTCTGTCCGAAAGACATCCACACCTCTTACTTCTACACTCTTAGCTCTTAACTCATTTCCTTGCATCTCCCCCTCACAATCCGTAGTTTGCGTTGTCAAAAAAACCTATCCATGAAAAAAATTCTGTTTTTGCTTTTGACGGGCTTTGCTGCAACGGCGCAAATCCTCTCACCTATTCAAAAGTCGCATCCACAAATGGATGACAAACGTTTGGCCTACATCGATACCGTGATGGAGGAATATATCCAAAAAAACTGGATGGTAGGCTCCACCACCTTGGTCATCAAGGACAATTCCGTCGTTTATTTTAAGTCGAACGGCTATGCAGATTTGGCGAATAAAAAACCGATGAACAATGATGCGATTTACCGCATCATGAGTCAGACGAAAGCCATTACGAGTGTGGCGATCATGCAATTATTCGAGCAAGGGAAATTGCGTTTAGATCAACCCGTGGGAGATTTTATCCCAGAATTCGCGAACCAACAAGTGCTCAAAGATTTCAACCCGGCAGATTCTTCGTATACGACAGAGCCCGCGAAACGCAAAATTACCATTCGTGATTTGTTGAGCCATCGTTCTGGAATCGACTACGCGGCAATCGGTTCTTCTAAGATGCAAGCCATCTATGCCAAAGCGGGGATTCCATCGGGATTAGGCAATTTCAATGCGGTATTATTAGATAAAATGAAAAGCCTTGGGCGCTTACCATTGGCACACCAACCGGGCGAAAAATTCACCTATGGATTGAATACGGATTTATTAGGCTGTTTAGTCGAGGTCATCACAGGCAAGACGTTGGAAGACTATTTTAAGGCGAATATTTTTGAGCCGCTGGGCATGAAGGATAGCTATTTTACCGTTCCTTTAGAAAAATCTTCGCGTATGCCAAAGGTGTATACGGAGAATGCCGACAAACAAATTATCCCCTGGGATCCTACATTCCGCAACTTAGACCCCAATTATCCACTCTATCCACATACCTATTTTTCGGGTGGCGCAGGTCTTTCCATGTCGACTTTTGACTATGCAACTTTCTTGCAAATGTTGTTGAATGGAGGTGTGTACAATGGCAAACAAATCCTAGGTCGGAGAACAATCGAACTCATGACGAGCCCGCAGATCAACATGGGAAATGATGATTTTGGCTTAGGGTTCAGCATAACGTCCAAAAAATCTGCCCAACTGAATGTAACTTCCGAAGGCAGTTATGGCTGGGGAGGTTATTATGGCACCACCTATTGGGTAGATCCCAAAGAGAAAATAGTCGCATTAATCATGACACAACACACGCCCAATTCTCACGGGGATTACGGAGATAAAATCAAAAACATCATTTACGGCAGTTTGAAAAAATAGCCTTGTCACGCAGGCTTGGCGCCTGCTGGCCCGTGCGGTGGCGAACGCTGCCGGGGTCGCTGACCCCGGCAGCGTGGTCACGCCAGGCGCCAAAGCCCTAACGATTTTCAATTTACATTTCGTATTTTTGAAACTGATAATCTGAAGCATGCAAAAAATCGTCATCACCATCTGTTCCATTAACTACCTCGCCCAAGCCAAAACACTCGGCGATTCGCTAATGAAACACAATCCCGATTATACGTTTTTAATCGGTTTGGTGGACAGAATTGATGCATCGCAGGTCGACAAGAACCTATTGCCCCCTTACACCCTCATAGAACTACATACAATTGGCGTAGAAGACCTCGACGAGATGTGCACGCGTTATGACATTACCGAACTAAATACGGCCGTTAAACCGTACTTTTTGGACTATGTCTACCAAAATTACCCCGAAGCACAATTTGTGCACTATTTTGACCCCGACATCATCATCTACCAGCCGCTCACCGAAGTTGAAAACGGCCTGAAAGATCACAGCCTCTTCTTGACCCCGCATACACTGCAAGCTTATCCGGATGACGCCTGCAGTCCAAACGAGCGCGGTCTATTAAATACGGGCTTATATAACCTAGGTTTCATTGGTACCAAACGCAGCAAAACAACGCATCAATTCTTGCAATGGTGGAAAGACAGGCTGTTTGATCAATGCTACATCGACTTGGCAAATGGCATGTTTGTCGATCAATTGTGGGTGAATTTCGCCCCTATTTTTTATGAAGATGTCTTCGTCAGCAGACACCTTGGGTTAAACATGGCCTATTGGAACCTGCATGAACGCCAAATAACAAACGATAATGAGCCCTACCAGGTCAACAATCATTTCCCTTTGATATTCTTCCATTTCTCCGGGTATTCCCCCGAAAAACCAACCGAAATATCGAAATACCAAGACCGTTACAGCTTCCAAGAAAAAGGAGACGTCGCCAGCCTTTTCGATTATTACGCGCAAGCGCTCATTGCGAACGGTCACAAAGAACTAAAGAAATACAGCTGTTACTACATTAAACCTGCTGTAAAAGCCCCGGTAAAACGCTATTTGCGCGTCCGCAAATATGCCAGCATGCCCTTCCGCTGGATTATTCAATTCATTGAGAACGCTTAGAAACAAAAAAGTCATGCGTTAACAACGCATGACTTTATTTACTCTGTGTTCTAAAATTTACTGTCTATTTCTTAGCCAATTGCACGCGCAGAGCTATCTCATGCGATTGACTCGTCATTTTACTAATTTGGGATGTAGGTAATTCATATACATAGCCTAGGTAAAAAACCTTCGACATCTGTACACCTAATCGAATGCCCATGCTCTCTCCGCCACGATAACTCAAACCAGCATCCAATTTCCCATTCATATTCGCCACCACATTGACATCATAGCTAACTGGTAAATCCGTAGCTAAACGAAATAAGGCACTAGGATATAAAGTAACCTTTTCCGAAACAGGCCATTTTGTCCCTGTCATCACGAAAAAACTAGGACTGTCTTTGTAAGCAGCTCCTGATGTCCCAAAATCATAACGAAACATACGAGGCTGTGATACAGAGAAAAATAGTCCATCCCCTTTGTAAACCTTCACGCCCCAGCCCGTATTCACTTGCATTCCCGTAGAACGATCCGTAGCAAAAGCCTCATCTCCTGCTTGAGGCACACGAATCCCATTAAAGTTTAGGCTCATGTTACCCACTCCTCCACGAATACCGCCAGCGAACGACCAACGCTCATTTAAGCGAACATGGTAAGCAAAATCAAGGCCTATATGTACCGTTTTCATTGGGCCCGCTTCGTCTAACAAGCCTACTACCCCAAGGCCTTTTTGTTTTCCCCACTTCATGTTAGCCGTAATTCCCATCGTTTTAGGAGCGCCTTCAATACCCATCCACTGCTGGCGATTCATCACCGTAATTTCCGTTCCCTCATATCCACCCACATGGGAAGGCGTAATATTTTGCGGATTAAATCGGTACAAACTATAAATAGGATCTACTTGTCCCCAGGACGGCAACACTCCCATGGCAAGCAACAATATCACATATATTCGTTTCATATTATTCTTATTTTAACCGATTGATGTAGACATAAGTCGAAACCGTCGGGTATTTTCCATAAAAATCCAATACATAGTAATAGGTTCCGTCTGGTAATTCTTGACCATCTGAACTTCGCCCATTCCAATCATTTTTATAGTTTTCTACATCATAAACCACCTGGCCTGAACGATTCATGATCGTCATGCGGTTTGGCTGCCGACTTAAAATTCCAGGGATGATGAACGTATCATTTTTGCCATCACCATTCGGAGAGAAACCTTGCGTCGCATAGGTATCACATGAGTCTTTGTCCAAACGGTTTGGAATACCATCGTGATCACAATCTGGCAACGCACCATAATTCAAATCATCTTCAATGGCATCCAAAATACCATCACCATCCGTATCCAAATCTAAATAATCTGGTATGCCATCTTTGTCGGTATCCGCCGGTACCCCATTCATCAGATTTGCCTCCTCTTTATCTGAAACGCCGTCATTATCGGAATCCACATCCACGTAGTCAGGCTTGCCATCTTTGTCGGTATCCACCGGATGATTCGGGTCTTTGCCAGCCTCAATCTGATCTAAAATACCATCTCCATCCGAATCCGTATCCGTGTAGTTTGCCTTCCCATCTCCATCCGTATCTAAATCACGGTAATTCGAAATGTCATCCCCGTTTGTATTTGATGAAACACCTCCCGACACGCCAGACTCCACCGCATCCGGAATTGTATCGCCATCGGAATCCAAATCACGGAAATTGTAAACGCCATCGCGATCCGTATCTGCAGGTGCGGTAGGGGTTATCCCCGCCTCATACGTATCTGGGATACCATCGTTATCCGTATCTAAATCCAGGTAATCAGGACGCGAATCTCCATCCGTATCTACCGGTGTAGCCGGTATTAATCCTGCTTCAATGGCATCTGGAATCTTATCTCCATCAGAATCTGTATCGATGTAATTAGCCTTCCCATCTCCATCTGTATCAATCGTTTTCTCTACATTATCTGGGATGGTATCTCCATCGGAATCCGTATCAATGTAGTTACCTAAACTATCTCCATCTGTATCAATTGCCTTCTCAATTGAATCCAGAATCGTATCATTATCGGAATCCAAATCACGGAAGTTCATCAGGCCATCTCCATCCGTATCGATTGCTTTTTCAATCACATCTGGGATTGTATCATTATCCGAATCCAAATCACGGAAATCAGCTGTGCCATCCCCATCCGTATCCATTGATGTCTCAATAGCATCCGAAATACCATCCGCATCGGAATCTAAATCATGGTAATCAGGCGTGCCATCCCCGTCTGTATCAGCAGGTACACTTGGCGTTACGCCTACTTCTACAAGGTCAGATATACCATCATTATCGGAATCAGAATCGCGGTAATCTGGCTTGCCATCACGATCAAAATCTTGGGGTATCCATCCATTTGAACCCACCTCAAATGAATCAAGCATCTCATCATTATCCGAATCAAAATCTTCAAAATCGCGCGCACCGTCTCCATCCGTATCAACAGGTTTTGCGCAGGTCACAGCCTCAACAGCATCTGGGATACCGTCATTGTCACTATCCCCATCACGGAAGTTGAATTGACCATCATGATCCACATCATTTAGGCCCTCGGCCGCATCGGGAACACAATCATTATCCGAATCGGTATCTAAGAAATCCCAAGTTCCGTCTAAGTCGGTATCCTTAGGCTTAAATCCAGCAAACTGAATGCGATCATCCCAACCATCGCCATTGTTATCGATTTTGTCAGCATCCGTACATGTCCAGCAACGCTCCGCACCCTCCCAGGCATCCTGAATTCCGTCGCCATCCGAATCCGTATCGATGTAATTAGGCAGGGCATCGTTATCCACATCACCCCATTTCTCGAAGTTATCGCCTACCCCATCACCATCTGCATCCACATCTCGGTAGTTCGATAGAGCATCGCGATCCACGTCTTCGGTTCTCTCTAAAAAGTCGGCGATGCTATCCCCATCCGAATCTGTGTCTTTATAATCTGGAATTCCGTCGCGATCTGTATCTTGAAGGTTCCGAGGGCTTCCCCCAACTCGCGGATCCAAATAGTCAATGAGACCATTCGCATTTGCATCGAGGAATGCCCCTGAGGCAACCGATAATCGTCCATCCGCATTGTAATCCCGGTGATATTGATAATCATCCACAGCCTCCCAAGCATCAAATATCGAATCGTTATCCGTATCTGTATCAACATAGTTTGCTATACCATCAGAATCCCAATCGCTGCTACCTTCTGATGCGTCCAAAATACCATCATTATCACTATCTAAATCCCGGTAATTCATGATGCCATCGCTGTCAGCGTCCACCGTACGTTCTGTAATATCTGGAATACTATCCCCATCGGAATCCAAATCTAAATAATCCGCCGTCCCATCACCATCACTATCGCGCGATGCACTTGGACTTTGGCTATTGTAGCCCTCGATGTAGTTTGGTATACTATCGCCATCACTATCTGCTACCACGTCACCTGCGGAGTTCGGGTTTGTTCCTTGCCGACTTTCCACATAATCCGGAATACCGTCCCCATCGCTATCTCGATATGAACTTGGGTTATTCGGGTTTGTACCTTGTTGGGTCTCTACATAATCCGGTACCCCATCCCCATCGCTATCACGATAACTTGTTGGGTTGAAAGGATCTGTTCCTTGTGCGATTTCCACATAATCCGGAACCCCATCACCGTCGGAATCCTTGAAGCTAGCTGGGTTGTTTGCATTTGTACCATCAAGCATCTCTTGATAATCTGGCACTCCGTCCCCATCCGAGTCATGTGTTAATTCTGTGGCATCTGGAATGCCATCGCCATCCGTATCTGTATCCAAATAATCCGGAATACCATCCCCATCTGTATCTGTTGAAGCAACAGGATTATTCGGATCAAATCCTTCCAAATAATCCGGAATACCATCACCATCCGCATCATGCAAGGTATCTGGAGCGACCAATGGATTCGTCGATTGGCGTGTTTCCACATAATCCGCAATACCTCCACGGTCAGTATCCAAGAAACTTGTTGAATTTCTCGGATCAGTACCTTGACGTATTTCCACAAAATCCGGGACACCATCACCATCGCTATCTAAATAACTTGAAATATTCGCTGGATTCGTTCCCTGATGTTGCTCCACGTAATTCGGTACGCCATCGCCATCGGAATCTAAAAAGCTCGTTGCATTATTCGGATTCGTACCTTGTTGATTTTCAATATAATCCGGCACGCCATCGCCATCAGTATCCAAGAAACTACCCGCGTCATACGGATTTGTTCCTTGCGCTTGCTCGTCGGTATCTGGCACACCATCCCCATCAGAATCTCCGATCAACACCGTCATAATCGTCGTGATGCTAGCCGCATTGTAGTTATTATCTTGTGCTTGGGTAGCTGTTATCGTCGTGGTCCCGAGTCCCACAATAGTCACCATATTACCACTGATGGTAGCCACGGCAGGATTGCTACTTGTATAGGTGATCGCGCCGGTTCCCGCAGAACTCGTTGGCGGCGTGATCGCAAATGCCACATCGCGTATCGTTTTCGTAATGGCTGGGAAGTTCGAAAGCGTCGGGTTGTCACGCGTGATACGGACTGATATGGTTGCCGTAGCACAGGTACTCGTTGTCGTATTACATACTTGATAACCAATGGTCACCACACTCGCTGGTTCATTTAACCCTGCTGTATAATTCAGTACGCCCGTTGTAGGGGTGAGAACAACCGTTCCAGTTGCGGTTCCGGCTGCCCCACCTGGAAGACGAGTCAAACTGATATTCGCGCCAGGTACGAAATCGTCATTAGACATCACATTTCCTGAAATATTTCCATTAACGACAGGACCAAAGAAGTCATTTTGAGCAAGAGCCAATAACGGATTCGTATCATTCAAGTTGATAACGCCGTCACCATCACAATCCCCTTGTTGCCAAGCATTGCTTGTAGGAAGCGTGCGGTGGATCAATAAATAAGAACAATTATTCAGAGAATTCGTATTATCATTGACCTCCGTCGCATCCAAGACACCATCACCATCACTCTCCAAATCATATGGATTACGAAGCCCATCCCCATCAATATCGGAAGGTGTGATTCCTGTCCCCGCGGAAGATGGTATACCTGATGCATTGACAGAACCATCTGCCTTACCATCATGGTTGGCATCTGTTCCACCCGCCTCAATCACGTCATTGATTCCATCACCATCCGAATCTAAATCCAAGTAGTTTGGAATATTATCAGCATCCGTATCACAGGTCGCACTGGATGGGTTACATGCGGCGTTTTCTATGGTATCCAGAATGCCATCGTTATCGTCATCCAAATCCCCCAAGGTATCAAACACGCCGTCTCCGTCGGAGTCAACCGGGCAACCATTCAAAAGGACAGAACCGGCAACTACGCGACATTGGTCAACGGCATCTAGGACGGTATCTCCATCGGAATCCAGATCATAGGCATTAGCCGTTCCATCGGAATCGGTATCGACTGAAGCTAATCCGTTTCCGGCCGAAGAAGGAATTCCATGTGCTCCGATTGTTCCATCAGCTTTTCCATCAGTATTGGCGTCTGTTCCTCCAGCTTCAATAACATCTTGAATGCCATCGCCATCTGAATCTAAATCCAAGCGGTTTGGAATGTTGTCGCTATCGGTATCGCATGATGCACTAGCCGGATTACAAGCAGCATTTTCTTCTGTATCTAAAATTCCATCATTGTCATCGTCCCAATCATCCACTGTATCATAATACCCGTCGCCATCAGAATCGACCGGGCAACCATTTAATTGTGCTGTTCCAAATAACAAAGGACACGAATCTGCGGAGTCTATAATACCATCCCCATCGGAATCAAGGTTAGGGTCGTTGAATTCATAGACACGAATCACCGCACCAAAACTTGAAGAACCTCCCGTATTGGTCGCCGTGATGGTATAGGTCGCTTGCGGGGTTACCGCGGTAGGCGTACCGGAAATAACCCCGGTTGTTGAGTTCAATAATAATCCCGCAGGCAAGGCTGGAGTAACCGCGTAGCTAATTACCGTACCCCCTATGCTGGTCGGGCTTAAGCTCGTCATGGCTTGGGTTCTTACCAAGCCTACAGGAGTTGCATAACTTAATTGCGATGGCGCCACATCTACCACGGTAATGTTTAAGGCGAATGTGGTGAAACCTGTTCCGTTGGTGGCGGTCAAAGTATAATTTGCCGATGGGCTTAATACCGTAGCTGTACCCGAAATCACTCCGGTACTTGCGTTGATTGTCAACCCAGCTGGCAACGCAGGACTTACGGTGTAGGTAATCACGGCACCTCCGCCAACGGTTGGAGTCAGTGGACTAATCGCCACCGTTTTTGTTGCCGTAAGCGACGCTGAAGGATATACCAAATTCACAGGAGCATAATCCTTCACTTCAATCACGACATTTTGGGAAACGGATCCTACAAAGTTTGATGCCGTGACCACATACGTTGCAGATGGGGTGATAGCGGTAGGTGTACCGGAGATGACACCCGTGCTCGTGTTAAAACTTAATCCTGCGGGTAAAGCAGGAGCAATGGAATATCCTGATGGTGTTCCTCCATTGTTTGATGGTGTCAACGGTGTGATTGTGGTATTTAAGTAAAAAATAGGAGGCGTTGAATAGGTAAAATTCACTGGTGGCGCATCATTCACAATGATGTCTAAACTAGTTGTCAATGAACCCGTTACATTGGAACCTACAATCGTATAGGTTGTCCGAGCGGTCACGGCCGTAGGTGTTCCAGATATCACACCCGTTGACGTATTAAACGACAATCCGGCCGATAATGCTGGACTAATGCTATAACTTGTAATTACACCGCCTGAAGTACTTGGACCAATCGGCGATATGGCTATTCCACGCTCAAGGACTATCGGAGAGGCATAAACCAAAGTACTCGGTGCAATATCGTTCACGGTCAATGTGAAGGTTGTTGTCGTAGAACCCCCTGAATTGCTAGCGGTTATTGTATAGGTTGTGGCCGTTTTTAATTCCCCTGGAACACCTGAAATTCTTCCGGTGACAGGATCAAATACTAATCCGCCAGGTAAGGCCGGACTTATGCTGTAGCTGCTTACTACGCCACCTGTATTCGTCGGAGTAACTGGAGTAATCGCTTGGCCTAATAAATAAATACTAGGGACGTTAATGGCCAAGCTATCTGGAGCAGGCTCCAATACAGCAAAATTGGATATTACGGAAGTGGATCCCCCCACATTGGATGCCGTAATTGTATAGTCGCGCGCTGAACTTAATGTTAGCGGGGTTCCGGATACTTCGCCCGTGGATGTATTAAAACTCAATCCTGCTGGGAGAGGTGGGGCAATGCTGTAAGAGGTTGCGGCAGCTCCCGAGACGAACGTTGGCAATAAATTCGTAATCGCCGTACCTCTTCTCCACGATGCACTTGGGGCAAAAGTTATGATAGGGATATTCGGATTTAGGACGGTTAATGTCGCTGAGCTTGTTGCTCCATTATAGCCCGTCGCTGGACTTTGGATCGCAGAGATCACTGTTGTTCCTAATCCAACGAGCGTTACGGTTGACCCCGAAACTGTTGCAACAGCGGGATTTGAGCTGACGTATGTAAACGCTCCCGAGCTCGCGGAAGTAGGTGCTGTTATCGTATAGGTGCCGTCGGTAATGGTTTTGGTTTGATTCGTAAAACCGCTCAAAGTAGGGGTGGTATTAGATACCAATCCTACAATCATCGGTGCACTAATTAAAGCCGAACGATGTGTTGTCGTGCTAGCCTGAATCGCAGTCAAAGTCGTTTGGCCTTCACCTATAATCGAAACAGTATTGCCAGAAACGGTTGCGACCGTCGGATTACTAGAATAATATGTATATGTACCATTGCTGGTGGATGTCGGAACAGGAAGCGCAAATGAAGGCTGACCTTTCGTTTTATTGTATCCTGTAACCCAAGTGATTGTTGGCGCAATTTTCGAAGGATCAGAAATAGTCACCGGAATCGTTGCCGTAGTTGCTGCATAAATTCCACTTGCCGCTTGCGAAACAGTAATCGTTCCTGTACCTGCCGTGGTACCCACTGTCATAGTACTCCCACTGACCGAGAACACGTTTGCCACAGAACCCGAATAAGTAATGGCTCCTGGAGAATCTGAAGTGGCTGCGAGTGTTACGTTTGCGTCACCAATTAATTTATCGATAGGTACAATCCGAATAGATGCAGGTTTAGTAACTGTTAGTGTAAAAGTTGTGCTTGCTTGTGCATAGTCCTCCGATGCATTTTGGGTAGCAGTAATTGTCGTTGTGCCCGTACCTACAATCGTTACACTGTTTCCGGAAACTGTGGCTACAGACGTATTGCTTGAGGTGTAAACAAACGTTCCTGTACTATTGGTGGATGGTGTTGGAATCGAGAAAATAGGGTCACCAAGTGATTTATCTATATTGCTTAAGGTTCCCAAGGTAGGGCTAACGCGAGTAGCACCGTAAACCATGACATTGTACAGAGCACTTAAACTTGGATTTGTATTATCAGTCGGGGTGTAGGAATTGCCATCTCCGAATGTAATAACATCTCCATTGCCATTATAGGCATAGATTCTAAACTCCGTAGTGCCTACATTTTGGGTGGCGAGACTGCTAAGGTCAACCGATGATAGCCCCTTATTAGAACCACTACCTGACGTAAACTCACCCAAAGAATTAGCAAAAGCATCGATGCTCGAACGCAGTTGCAACTTCGTTGTTCCTGCAATATTAAGACCTCCCAGGACAAAGCGAACAAACTTCGTTCCTTCATTGGTCGTTACCGTATAGCTTACATAAGGAGCAGATCCTGTTGTTAAGCTAGCCGCTGTATTGCTATGCATCCATTGATTCGTCAGGGAGTTCACTCCTGACATATTCGTTTGTGTTGTGGAAGCCGATGCCACCGCTCCCGATTTTGTATAGGTTGCCGCTAAGGGGTATGTTTCAGTGGAGGTATTAACCTGGTTCCATCCTGCTAATAGATCGATCGACGAATAAGGAATTCCATACGTGAATCCGTTTAGGCTTGCTGTACCTCCTGAAGTTGTCACACTGACGGCCCCTGTTGTACCATTGCGTAAAACTGCCGTAATTGTATTATTGTCTACGATACTAAAACTGTAGGCGGCCGTCCCACCAAAAGAAACAGCACTGGTAGAACTTAAGTTGGTTCCCTTAATCGTCACTGTCGTACCTGCATTCGCACGAATTGGATTAAAATAAGTAATCGTAGGCGCAGGAGCGAAAGTAAATCCACTTAAACTGGAGGTTGTTGCCAAGGTTCCCGGTGTAGTTACCTGAACAGAACCCGAAGTCCCGGCACCTACAACAGCGGTAATTTGTGTATTGCTATTTACAGTGAATGAGCTAGCTGCCGTACCACCAAAACTTACAGCTGTTGCACCAGAAAATCCAGTACCTGTAATAACGACACTTGTCGATGCCCCCGAGGTAGAAGGTGTAAAAGATGTAATACTAGGCGATGGATTTCCAATCATGAATAATGAACCTGCTAAATTCATCGTTCCTTTAAATCCTCGGAAAATCACCCGCTTATAGGGTGTGCTATTGCTTGGATTTGAATTCACTGGGTCATCCTCAAAGGTCGTAGATGCCACGGATTGTGCAACCCATGCCCCACCTACATAGCTATATAATACCGGATTCACGACGGTTCCACTAACATCTGCAGGATCATAACTGAAAATTAAATCCGTTCCTATTCCTGTCGAGTTCGCAGAGGTTTTTCCCAAATACCAGGTTTTATTAACAACATTGGTTAAGGACGTTCCTGTCGTGCCGGCTGAAAGTACCCCAGTTGCCACCCGAGCAGTGTAAATTTCGGAAGCACTTGCGTTATTAACCATGGTTACCGGTGCGTAGGCATTTCCAACTCCGATGGGGAAGGTCGTTTCGAAACTTCCAACAGGCAATTTTAACATACCTGTACTATTGGTATTTACGTATGCAAGTACTCCGGAAGCATTCACATTCGCTCCGCCATCAGAAACAATACCACCCGTATAATTTCGAACACCTAATGTTAGGACTTTCCCATTTAAGCGCAATGTCCCTGGAACCGACCAATCAGATGCAAACGTATAAGAACCTCCTGCTCCATTGGCCAATAAGAAAACGGACGTAAAATTGCTCGGAGCAGCAGGTCCAATACCATTCGTATTAGATCCCCAATTCGCCAAATTCTGCAACTGACCGGCAGCACCCGTTGCGGAGGAGTAAAATGGTGCAACAACGTTCAAATTAAAGCTTGTGCTCACCTCACATCCATTGCCATCATTTGCGGTAAAAGTCCATTGTCCTGCATCATAACTAGTCACAGAAGAAATAGAAAGATCATTTAGCCCGGGACCAAACGACCCCCCCGATGTACCTGACCAACCAGATGAAGTAATACTTGAGTTTGGAGAAAAAGGAACGACAGCAACATTTACAACACCCCCCTCACTCGTAGTAATATTAGAAGGCGCTGTTTTAATTAATGGGACCACACTCATTGAATATCCCTTAAATTGCAAATGACTTAATCCTGCACCAGAGCCCCATTTAGTTGCCCGGATATAACGCGCTTCAACTTCCGAAAATGTTCGGTCAGGAAAATATCCATTTCCATAACCATTCAATGCAGAAGTATATTCTGTATCATTCAAATTACTGAACAAGGTATACCAACTGACATTATCCGGACTGTATTCAATCGAGCCCCCATTCCAATCTTCTAAGGCAAATACCCCCCAGTTACTTGCATAAACTGAGTTAGGATCAGGTGTAAAACCCCCAATACCTCCAATAACCATCGCATTGATCCGATAGACAGAACCAAAATCCAAAACGATTTGATTTGCTACGATACCAGACTTTGTATCAATGCCCCCGTATTGTCCTTGGTCAGTTAAAGTTCCAGCACTACCGGTATTGAAATAATAGGTTTCATCTGGATAGACCCAGTTCATATTGTAATCATAAGTTCCCTGATCACCTGGAACATTATAAGAACCCGAACTTGGACTCAGGGAGCTTATCCCTGCATAATTAATGTAGTTGTTGGCCGAATAAGAATTTGAACACGTTCCAAATACATCAGCCACATTGAGGATGGCTCCGTTGCTATAAGATGTACAACCCGCCGAGGCCGTTAAAGCAATTCGGTACATAAAACCATTAAACTCCTTTTTAACAGTAGATAAGGTCAGGGTAGAAGAAGTACCTGTTGTCCCCGAAAATCCTGAATAGGTAATCCCATCCATGCTGGCTGTAATATCTGAATAGGTTAAACCTCCGTCCGCACTCCGTTGCCATACATAAGAAGTTTGTCCACTCAATCCCCCTGCGACAATCTTTTGACTTGATGAATTAGTGATATAACTGTAGTTTGAAATCGTATTTTGAATAGATGCCCCTGTATAGGTAACAGAAACTGCAGACCGAGGACTGACACAACCCACGGGGCTCGTTGCCATGGCCCAATATGTCTGAGGCATCGGATTACTTCCACGAGGCATATTTCCAATGACAGGAGTAACATAGGTATTACCCGTTCCTAAAGTTGATCCGCCGGCGCTCGCACTATGCCATGAAATTGTACCCGTGGCAGATGTCGCACTGACCGTCGTAGAACCTGGTTTACAAATTGATCCCGGCGTAGTACTGGTAATCGTAGGTAAAGCAATAATTGTTCCTGTTACAGCAGTACGTGGGCTCTCGCATGAGGCCCCATTGGCTGTAACAAATGCTGTTGCATATTTATTCCCCGTAGCTGAAAGCGTAAAGGTATAATTTAAGCCTGTATACAAAAGGCTACCTCCTGAACTCTGATCATACCAACGAATATTTCCTCCGGTCGATGCTGTGGCGCGGAGTGTTACTGAAGTGTTTTGACATACCGTTCCACCGGTGACCGAAGTTACAGAGGGGGTGTTAAGAACGGTGGCTGTTACGGCCGACCGATTCGTATTCGTTCCAATACAATTGGTTGCCTGAGCATAAAAAGTTGTCGTAGCTGAAATAACAGGAGTAACAAAAGAAGTCCCTGTTCCAAGTAATGTACCCCCAGTCAAAGCAGAATACCATTCAATGGTTACTCCTCCCGTAGAAGCTGTTGCTGTCAAAGTAACTGAACCTGCATCACAACGGGTAGCACTTGCCTGTAAATGGTTTGTTGATGAAATGTTGGGTAGCGTCGTGATTACAGTGGCCATGACGGCTGTTCTTGATGCTGACCGACAACCATTTGCTGTTACGGCACCCACATAATAATTTCTTGAGGAAGCAATACTTGGCGTTGTAAAACTTGCTGAAGTTCCTAAAGCTGACCCTCCTGTCGTTGCAGAATACCATTCCAGCGTACTACCTGCGGATGCGCTCGCGGACAAATCGACAGTACCCGTTGAACAACGCTCACCTGGGACGGTTGCATCCACAGTAGGTAAACTTGTCACGGTAACTAAAACAGGAACGGTGAAATAGTAATTATTCGCATCCCCCGGATTCGTTACCCCACGTCTAAACCAAGTGGTTTGCGTTAGGGCTGGTGATGTATAAGTTGTTAATGTTGCTCCAGGAATATCCGAAAAGTTTATTCCATCCGTTGATTTTTGCCATTTGTAGGTCAAAGTCCCACCGGTATAAGTTCCCGCAGCGATATTTGTGAATGCAGCTGGGGATGCTCCCGAACAAATGGTTTGATCTGAACCAATTGAACCCGCTTCCCCCGTCATGTTACGGAACACATCAATCGATGAAGAGGATTGGGTTGCAACGATATCCAACTTATTATCTCCATCCACATCCAAAAGCTCCAACTGATGGTAAACGCGTGATGCTGGGATAGCAATCAGAACTTCTGGCGCAAAAGAAATGGCCCCTAGGGTAGAAGTATTTGCGAAATAGGCAATTTTTGTGGAAAAGCCTCCTGCAGCTGAATAGTCTGAAACAACGATATCAGGTTTGGCATCGCCGTTCATATCCCCTACGCTAACCATATGGGTATTTACTAAATCAGGCGTCAGAAGGTGTAAGGAATTCGCGAAGTTTAAAGTACCCGTCGTTGTATAGGTATTTTGCATAACCGAAACCTGCTTTGTAGTGCTGTTCGTGTAAACAATATCCGCTCTACCGTCACCATCGAAATCAGCAATTTTGACGGAATTCGCAATTCCTGAATTCTCAACAAATCGAATATAATAATTGTCAAAACTAAATTCCGACAAATTCAAAGACCCCGGAGCTGTTCGATTATTTAAAACAGCTATGCCTTTTCCTGCCGCAACAACATCTACTTTAGAGTCCCCATTCAGGTCGGCACGATCTGCCGCATACATAGGTCCAACGATAAGATTATCTGTACACGACTTACAATTAATTGCATTCGATGATTTTCCTGTGCTACTCGTAAATGTAGTTCCTGTAGATGTATTTTGAGTTAAATAGTAGCCTGAAGGATAGTTGGCATTAATATTTGGATTAAAAATAGCTTGTCCATTCAAACCAAAAATATCCAGCTTCCCATCATTATTCACATCCAGCGGAATCATCGCTGCATCTACAAAATAATCCCCATTCGGAGCTTTAATGCTTCGATAGCTACCTAGCGAAATAGAGCCGCTTGTGCTTGCATTTAAATTAGCAAATGCCCCTGTTGCAGATAAGCCATTACTTGTTGCCAAATCGATTTTGCCATCATTGTTTAAATCGGCAGTCATCACGGCACTTGATGTATTCGGATAATACGTTTCAGTAACGCCACTCACCGCTTGTACAGCTGCAAAGCTGCTCGCATTGACAATTCCTGCGGTAGCGGTATTTCGCAAAACCTGTGGTACTCCTGCAGTAGAATAAGATGCTAAATCTGGTTTACCATCCTGATCAATATCTGCAATGGCAAGTCGTTGTGAAGGACTTATGGCTAACGGACTTGCAAAGTTAATTGGCGATAAAAAGGAAGTATTAGCAAGACTAGAATATTTCGCATTCATCAATCCTGCGTTTTTGGGCGTGAACTTCATTTGCGAAACACCCGTCAAATTAGTAGCCGTATTTAAAACAGAAAAGAAGTCATAAGTTGCATGTGGAGGAATGTTCACTGTTATACTTGTAGATGTCGCAGCAGTAATCGTACATTTAGAGCCTCCTAAGTAAACCACATTATGCGCGGCATCATCACCAAAAAACTGACCACTTAATGTAATCGAACTCCCCACAACACCACTGGTTGCGGAAATGCCAGAAATTACAGGTGCAGCAACATAACTTAATGCCACCTCGTCAATGGCTAAATTACCCCCATTATATCCCCCATAGGTATAGGTGGGCGTGGGACAAAACACTTTAATCCGGGAATAGGATGTTCCTGCAGGAATTACACTGTTTGTCCTTATCGTTACATCAGCAGTACCCTGACCAGACAGGATTGTCGCATTATCAAATGACCACTCAATTAGGTAATTGGATCCACCACCGGGTAAATCGGCATGGTAGGTGTATACTGTATTGGCCGACCATAATTGTACATTATTGGAATTGTAAACCACATTACTTCCTGTAGGCACAATGTTTACTCCAGTAGGTAGGGTACAAATAGGTGGATTTTGTGTATAATAATTTTGTCTCCAAGCTGCCCATTCAAAAACAATGCGGTAGGTTGTTCCTGGTTTTAAATTATAACCCCCATAAGATAAATAAACGGCATCACGATCATTTCGCAATGGGTCGCTATTCGTATACGTTTGCCAAGCTGATTGATTTTGTAAAAACGTCGCAAAAGCCGTTGTATTCGTTCGATAAAAGTCACCCCCAGTAGGTAAATACTGTAAATCGGAGCTAGGAAGAAACAACACACGCGGAGGAAAGCTAGACCCATCGGGGTTTTTCCACTTGAATGATAAATTGATAGACGTCGCATTGCTAGGAACCGTGACGTCTTTATACATATAGACAATCGAGTTACCTGCCTGCGGACTGGTTAATGCTTGCGTGCTCGCATTATTCGAGACATAGGCTCCACTAGATCCTGCCGTTTTAACTGCCGCACCTACTTGCCACTGGTTGGCCTGAATACCATTTAAGAAGGTCCAACCGTGTGCACCTTCAAAACCGCCATCCGTGTTCGGATTGATCAGGTAATTGATTGTTTGAGCAAAAGTTTGTTGATGAAATGTACTTAATAAAAATAATAGGGTAAGGAGCCGCGTTAATCGAATTGTCATGAGTAATTAATAGAACATTGGATTATTTCCATACAAATCTCAAAACTTTACCTATCAAAATACAATTATCAAAACGAGTACATGTCCTAGTTTTGAATTCTCGGACATGTGCCGAAATAATTCACACAAATCTGATACCTTTGTTAAAATTTTTTGCGTGCAACTGTTCTAAAAATTATGTTTTTATTTAATGCGCTACTAAGCTTATTCATTTCCTTAATTTTACTAATCTTCAACTGGAAGGAGAATAAAAACACAATTTATCTAGGACTGTTTTTGTTCATAATGTCCCTCTATAGCCTCACGCATTACGCGGCGGTCTTTGGAAATTCCCCGATCATGCTTGCCTTTTTCTATGGACACTTTGCTCCATTCATGTTACTTGCAGGCCCATTACTCTACTTCTACGTACGAGGCATAATCCGAGATAGTTATGTATTGTACACCAAAGATTATTGGCACTTTATTCCCGCCATCATTGTTTTTATAGGGAATATCCCCTACTATTTCACGCCCTTTGATGTAAAAATTGAATTCGCAAAAAGAATTTTAGCGGATATGAATCAGCTCAAGTACATTGGCGTAAATTTCATTTTTCCAATAGCTGTAAACTATGCTATGCGGGTAACATCCCTCATGATTTATGCCCTTTACAGTTATTACAAAGTTTGGAAATATAAGCCTAAGGTAAAGAAATCGATTCCCACCCAACAATATTTGTTGACTTACCGCTGGCTAAACATGTTTTTTATTGCTTTAATCATTTTGCTCATCGCATTTGGAATGATTACAGCAGATTTTATTGAAAAAACTCCGAAGGAGACATACGGTGCTTTAGATCTTGTTCACAACCTCGGAGGAATTATGTTCTTGCTGCTTTCCGCATCCCTGCTGGTGTTCCCCCAAATTTTATACGGCTTTCCTATTTATCAAGCAGGCTATAGTTCAGAGAAAAACAGTAGAAAAACAGTGGCAAACAAGCCCGTACTCCCCGAAATTGATGAAGAAGAGGAAGACAATCCTTTTATCGATTTAAGGGATCAAATAAGCGAATATTTGGCGAACGAAAAACCCTATTTGAATCCAGATTTTTCAATTGGAGATCTTTCTGTAGCCATGAAAGTACCGCAACATCATATTTCGTATTGCCTCCGAGTTCTTTACAAACAAAGTTTTCCCAAATTAAAGACCTCACTCCGCATTGAACACGCAAAACAAATATTGCTTTCAGAGGATGCCGCTCACTTAAGTCTAGAGGGCATAGGCCAAATGTCAGGATTTAGCTCTCGCTCTAGTTTCTATTCAGCATTTCAAAATGAAGTAGGCTGCTCCCCAGGGGAATTTTTAGAGAGAAAATAGAGGTAAAGAGATAAGAATGAAGAGTGAAGAACGAAGAGCTAAAAGATCATGCTTAATGGTTGACAATTAATAACACCCTTCGGACTCCGGACTGACCACCATCATATGCGTACATCCACTTTATAACCCTAGGCTTTAGCCTAGGGATCCCCAGACTAAAGTCTGGGGCTAATAATAATAAGAATCCATTCTATTTTCCCTCCGGACTGAAGACTGACGACTTACAAAATAGAAAACTCCACCCGTCTATTCTGTGCTCTTCCTTCCTCCGTATCATTCGAAACCTTCGGACGCTTAGAGCCATAACCTTTCGACTGAATTCGTCCTGCCGGAATGCCCGCATTCAACAAATAAATCTTCACCGCATCCGCACGCGCCTGCGACAAGGCATCATTTATCAAATCTGTTCCGGTATTATCTGTGTGCCCACTGATCTCGATACGCAAAGCAACATTGTCCAACATCACCTGAACCATTCGTTTCAATTCCGGCTCAGATTCCGCCGTTAAAGTCGCCTTGTTTAGCTCAAAGAATAGATTATTAACCGTCACCGTACTTCCTTTGGCAATCGGAGACATGGCTAAATCCCGACCATCTAATTCCAAATACCGGCCCCGCATTTGGCTTAAATCCAAATGTGTCGAACTCGGTAAATAACCATTCGCTTTCGCCGTAATCCCATAATTGGTTCCATAAGGCAAGACCAATTTATACTGCCCCGTTCCCGGATCCGGTGTCGCTTGGCCAATAATCTTCCCCGTTTTCAAATCTTCATAACTCACCGAAGCACCCGAAGGCACCTTGCCTGCAGCATCACTTACTTTTCCTGTAAGTAATACAACCGCCTCAGATGTCTCTGAAGAACCAATGCGTGGACTCGATTTAACATCTTGTTGCAAGATGGGTTTTGGCGCCTCCGCCACTACAGGCTGCGGTTCCGACTCAATCGCAATCCGAAAAATATCCTTCTTTCCTGCCTCCGTCGACGATAAAAAATAAGCATAGTCCCCTTTGGCAGCCAAGGTATAATAGGCATCATAACCGCTTGTATTCACCGGCGGACCGATGTTCACGGGCTTACGCCACGATGTCCAACCATTTCCCAAACGCTTCGACATATAAATATCCTGCGAACCTAGGCCGCCCGGTCGGTCCGACGAAAAATACAGCGTCCGACCATCCGCCGCCAAAAACGGCGTTGTTTCCGAAAATTCCGTATTAATTCCATCCCCTAAATTATCCGGTTTCGACCAACCCGAATCCCCCAATAAACTCACATAAATATCATCTCGATCACTATTTTTCTTCTCCGCAAAAGCCAATAAGAGCGCCTTGCCGTCCATCGATAAATAAGCATATTCATTCTTTCCCCGACTCAGCTTTTCATAACCCGGAATGTTGATTTTTTCAGGAATAGACCATCCTCCCACAATCTTCTTAGCCATAGAGAACCCGCGTGATTCATAAACGCCATTGAGATAGGCACCCTTTAATAATATCGTTTGACCATCGGGAGAAATCGATAAAATCGTATTGTATTGATCACGATTCAACACATCAGGCATACGGCGCGCCGTACTCCACACATCCCCCACGCGCTCACTAAACCAAATATCCTGCGATCCCGCCACCGTCTCTGAACCCTGTGTTCCAAAACGATTAGACGGATGACTCTTCCGACCAAAATATAATGTATTGCCATCCGGCGCCATGACAGGGTTCAATTCCGCGTACTCCGAATTCACAGCAGAACCTAAATTCTCTGACTTTTGCTGCCCGAAACTTACGGATGACACCAATAATAAAAGGCAAATTAGCCGCGATAAATCCATTTTTTCTCCATTTTCTCTGGCTCATAGGCCATAATGTAATCGACCAAAGCCGCTGGATTTGTCTCCACTTGCAAGGCTTCTAAATTAGGCGATTTCAAAAATCCTTCATCTACCATGTGCTGCAATTGCGCCAATAAATGATCATAATAGCCATTCGTATTTAATATGGAAATAGGCATTTGGTGTAAATCCAATTGCTTCCAGGTCAACATCTCAAACAATTCATCCAAGGTCCCAAATCCGCCAGGCAAAGCAATTACACCATCCGCTAGTTCTGCCATTTTCTGCTTCCGACTGTGCATCGTTTCCGTGACATAACATTCCTGAATACCTGTATGCTTGACCTCCCATGGCTCCATAAACGACGGAATCACCCCAATCACATGACCACCCAGCCGTAAATATTCATCCGCCAAAACGCCCATTATGCCCACACTTCCCGCACCAAAAATCAATTGGCAATCGTGCTTCTTGAACGCCTGCATTAAGGCTTTTGCTTCTGCTTCGTAAATCGGGTTGTGCCCTTTAGATGAGCCACAATAAACTAAAATCGTTTTAGACATGTATAATTTGTGTTAACGCGTCCGCTAGCCGCGCGTATGTAAACGTAAAATTTAACTCCTTTTGTATTTTCTCCGAAGAAACAAAATTTCCTCCCGTTACTAAAACGGCCATCTCGCCCAGTACCCAACGCAATGCCCAAGCCGGGACTTTAAGCCACCAAATAGGTCTGTGATAAGCCGACGCAATCTGTTTTGTCATCTCTGCATGTGTCACCGGATTTGGCGCCACCGCATTATAAACACCATGTGCATGCTCATCCGTCAGCGCACAAGCAAACATCTTAACTAAATCCTGAATATGAATCCATGATTGTCCTTGCCTTCCTGTACCTAAAATCACACCAGCAAACCAACGAATCGGTCGGGCTAATACAGGAAATATTCCTCCATTCGCACCCAAAACTAAGCCGATGCGCAATTTCACCACGCGTAACCCCTGTATTTCATCCACCGCATTTTCCCAAGCCACCGTACAAGCACTTAAAAAGTCGGCGCCCGCCGGAGTTTCCTCTTTGCAAAGTACATCCCCAGAATCCGCCCCATAATAACCAATCGCCGATGCAGAAACGAAGGTGTGCACCTGATGATTTCGCGTTTTTAAGGCTTCGGCTAATAGCTTCGTTGAAGCTACACGCGATTGAATCAATTCCTTTTTTCTTTTCTCCGACCAGCGTTTATCGGCAATGCCCGCACCTGCCAAATGCACAATCGCATCAATATCATCCAAGGCGTCAGCCACCAAAAACCCTTTGTCAATATCCCATCCACCCTGACGCGATAATACACGCGTTTGATGACCTAACGCATGCAAATAGGCCTGTAGTTCTTGTCCGATAAAACCCGTTCCGCCGGTGATGAGAATGCGCATTAATTTCCTTTTTTAATCGCTTGATAAATCACTTCATTGATTCCCGTACGAATATTCGCATCAGAAATTTTGCTGTTATTTCGGGTTGGATACACGCGATTCGACAAGAAAACATAGACCAAATCTTGATTCGGATCTACCCAAGTATATGTTCCCGTAAATCCGGAATGGCCAAAGCTAGCCCCGCTCGCAGATGGCGCTGCTGATATGCCTGGTTTCTTACGATCCGGTTTATCGAAACCAACCCCCCGACGGGCATTTTCTTCCACCGGAAGCGGATACGAAGTCCATTGCTTCATCGTTTTTTCCTCAATGAATTGTTGGCCTCCATAATAGCCATTCTGCAAATACATTTGCATCAATTTCGCTAAATCATTCGCGTTTCCAAACAAACCTGCATGCCCGCTGATACCGTCCAATAATGCAGCACCTTCATCATGCACTTTGCCATGAATCAAAGTCTTACGGAATAGCGAATCATATTCAGTTGGGACAATACGTGCCAAGGGAAAATATTTCTCGGCCTGATACACCAACGTGCTCGCACCTAAAGGCTTGTAAAAGGTCTCGGAAAGGAAATTTGTCCAGGTTTTTCCAGTGATACGTGGAGCAATTTGGGGTAATAAATAATACGATAAATCTGAGTACACATATTCTTTTTTCTCCCGCAGTGCCGAGTTTTTGATCGCATCGCTTACTTGTGCACTGATGCTGCGATGCGCCCAAAGGTTCGGGGCAACTTGAATCGGATATTCTTCTGAGGAAGCATAGGAAAGCGTTCTAGGCTTCCAGCGAGTTACTTCCGACTTAATGTCGACACATGAATCCCACATGTTTTTCTGCGTACGAATGATTTTTTTGATACGCTCTTCGCCTGCCGCTTTCGTCAAATACTTTTC
>DKIP01000062.1:0-4693 GCA_002454335.1 Cytophagaceae bacterium UBA6715
GCATCTATATCCTTGTAGCGGTGATAATTCCCTAAAATCAAATTCTGAATAGTCTTTTTCAAACGCTTCCAACGAGCTTCCGGTAAATTAGCCCGACGATCCCAATAATCAATGCGCGTGTCCAAAGGCTCAAATCGTTGATTCGGAAATTTTGCCGAAACAGCCTTACGAAGCTCCACTAAAAACTCCAACTTTTTTCGGTAGGGTCCTACTTTATCTTCATGCGGACGCTGAATACGCTCCCACAAGGATGGTGGAGTTCCTTGGTTTCCTTTAACACCTACTTGTTGCTCAGAATGCAAACGGTATTGGACATAAGTAGCTGGAATAAAATCAATCTTATTTTCCAAAGCTGCCGCCAAACCAATCCAAGCATCATGTAAGAAATAACTAGGGAGATTGGTCGGGAAAGGGGTAACTCGATCTAAAAAACGCTTACGGACACCCATGGTACAGCCCGTTACACGGTTACCATCCAATAAAATATCCACTGATTTACCCATTTTCCAATCCCGTTGTTGCTCCTCCCGAAAACGAAAAGTCGACCACAAACGCTTTCCTGAAATTTGGCCAAATTCATCCACCAAAACAGCATCTGTAAAAACGACTTCAGCATCCTCATGGTGATTAAAATAAGTTGAAATACGTTCGATTTTTTGGGGATCCCAAAAATCATCTTGATCTGCTGGGAAAATATAGTCTCCTGTACAAAGTGTAAGTGCTTTTTGGAAATTTTGATAGGTTCCTAATCGAGTCGGATTTTGATGAATCTGCAAAGGCAAGCGATCCTTGAATTGCTCTAGAATCAACATGGTACGGTCTGAAGAACCCTCATCACACACAATTACCTCATCGGGCGGTAAGGTCTGATCAACCAAACTACTCAACTGCGTCCGGAGAAATTTCTCTCCATTCAAGGTACAAAGTGCAACCGATATCTTCAAAACAAATCCATTAATGGGCTTCCAACCAGTTCATACCAACACCAATACCCGTCTCAATCTTCACGCCTAAATACAAGGCCTGACACATAATTTCATCAATGTGCGTACGAAGGTAATCAATTTCTGAAACATGCGCATCAAAAACCAATTCATCATGCACGGTCAATATCATGCGAGATTTCAAGTTTTCCCGTTCAATAAACGCCTGAATCTGAATCATGGCTACTTTAATCATATCAGCCGCAGAACCTTGGATCGGTGCATTGATCGCATTTCGTTCTGCAAAACTCCGCTCATTCATATTGGAGGACAAAATATCACGCAAATACCGCCGGCGACCTAAGACTGTTTCCACATAACCCAACTCACGAGCTTGCGTAATTGTCGTGTCCATAAAGGCTTTGACACCCGGAAACTCCACAAAATATTGGTCAATAATTTCCTTCGCTTCAGTCCGAGAAATCCCTAAAGATCCCGCTAAACCAAAAGCAGATTGCCCATAAATAATACCAAAATTGACCGCTTTAGCTCTCCGGCGTAATTCAGATGTCACTTCATCAAGGCTTACTTTAAATACTTTGGCTGCCGTTGCTTTGTGCACGTCAATTCCCTGGTTAAAGGCATTCAACATGGCCTCATCCTTGGCAAAAGCTGCCATAATCCGTAACTCGATTTGCGAATAATCAGCCGATAAAATCTGAAAATCAGCATTGCGAGGAATGAACGCCTTACGTATCTCCCGACCACGTGGTGTACGAATTGGGATATTTTGCAAGTTGGGATCCTTCGAGGACAAACGTCCCGTTGCCGTTACCGCCTGCATGAAGGATGTATGGATACGACCTGTTTTCGGCGAAATCAATTGAGGTAAGGCATCGACATAGGTCGACTTCAATTTCTGTAATTCTCTAAAGTCCAAAATCAAACGCGCAATTTCATGCTCGGCTTCCAATTTGGATAAAATCTCCTCCCCTGTCTGGTATTGGCCCGTTTTCGTTTTCTTTGCTTTGGGATCTAATTTCAATTTCTCAAACAAAATCTCACCCAATTGCTTGGGAGATGCGACATTAAATTCTTGCCCAGCAACTTCAAAAATCTTTTGTTGGACCTCGCGCGAATCCGTTTCCAAGGTCTTCGACATCTCTTGTAAAAAGGCCACATCTAAATTAACCCCCTCACATTCAATCTTCGATAAGACGCGTGCCAAAGGCAATTCGACCTCGTTCAATAATTCAATCGCTTTGGGATTCCTGCTTAATTGCTCATCCAAGAAAGGCTTTAATTGTAAGGTAATATCTGCATCTTCCGCCGCATATTCTTTGATATCCTCCAATGCCACATCACGCATATTACCTTGTTTGGCCCCTTTTTTACCAATCAAGGTCTCAATCGATAAAGGTTCATAGCTCAAATAGGCCATGGACAAAGCGTCCATGTTGTGGCGCTTTTCCGGTTCGATGAGGTAATGTGCCAGCATCGTATCGTAGGTAGCACCTTTGATTTCTACACCATAATTGGCCAACACACTCATATCGTATTTGATATTTTGTGCAACTTTTTGAATGGCCTCATTCGCAAACAAATCCTTGAATAAATCCACTTGTGTTTGCGCCTCCAACTGATTTTCAGGGAATGGTACATAAAAGGCCTCTCCTTTCCGGTAGGCAAATGACATCCCAACGAGCTCTGCCTCTACCGCCGTTAGACTTGTGGTTTCCGTATCAAAACAGAAGGCATTTTGCCTAGCCAAAAATCCAATCAAAGATTTGATTGCTGTTTCCCCTTGCACCAAATGGTATTGGTGGGCTGTATTTGCCAAATTACTAAAATGCGACACCTTTTCTTCTTCCTCCTCAGCCATCATGAAATCAGCCGGAGCAGCTACCGGCGAACCAAATATATCCATTTGATTTGCTGCCACTTTAGGGCTTGCTTTGGCTTTCGGAGCAGCAGGCTCAGGGTCTTCACCCAAGATTCTCCGACGTAAGGTTCTGAATTCTAATTCGTCCAATAATGGTTCCAACAAATCCTTCTTGGGTGCCGTAATAACTAATTTATCTTCTTCGTATTCAATGGGCACTTCACACAAGATGGTTGCCAAATGACGCGAAAGCATGCCTTGCTCTTGGAAATTTTCCAAGTTTTCGCGCAGCTTACCCTTCAATTTATCCGTATTCTTGAAAAGGTTCTCCATGGAACCAAATTCTTCGATCAACTTTTGGGCTGTTTTTTCTCCAACTCCGGGAACGCCTGGAATATTGTCTACGGCATCCCCCATGAGCCCCAACATATCAATGACCTGGTCTACATGTTGGATGTTCCATTTAGCACAAACCTCTTTGGGACCTAAAATCTCTACGCCCTTGCCCATAAATGCAGGTTTGTACATTTTGATTCGCTCCTCTACTAATTGTCCATAATCCTTGTCGGGCGTCATCATATACACCTCAATATCCGGATTGGCACGCACGGCTTTTTTGGCAATTGTCCCAATGATGTCATCGGCTTCGTAGCCATCCAAAATCAAAATAGGAATATCCATCGCCTCCACTAATTTCTTCACATAGGGAATGGCAACCGTGATATCTTCCGGTTGTTCCTGCCGCTGAGCTTTGTAGGGCGTATATTCGACGTGACGGAATGTAGGTGCCGAGGTATCAAATGCAACTCCCAAGTAATCAGGCTTTTCCTTTTGAATGACTTCCAAAATGGTATTTGTAAAACCAAAAACGGCACTCGTATTTAAGCCTTTTGATGAAATCCGGGGTGTTTTAGCGAACGCAAAATGGGCCCGATAAATCAGCGCCATGGCATCAAAAAGGAATAATTTTTTCATAGAAATTGACTAAATTTGAACGAGCAGAAAGCCCGCTCAAAGATAAGAAATAAAAATTCTGAATTATGAATTTAGCCGCCCTTCGTGAGAATTATCAAAAAGGTGAACTTTTGGAAACAACGGTACATCATGACCCCATTGAACAATTTAAGATTTGGTTTCAAGAGGCATCCAATGCCAAAGTTCCTGAACCGAATGCGATGTTTTTAAGTACTGTGGGCCACGACAATAAACCAGCAGGACGTATCGTCTTATTAAAACATGTGGATGAGGCCTTCTCCTTTTTCACCAATTACCATTCCCGCAAAGGGACGGAATTAGCGCATCATGCGCAGGCGTCACTTACTTTCTTTTGGGGCGAATTAGAGCGTCAGGTACGCATCGAAGGCCGAGTACATAAAATGTCGGAGGTCCTTTCTACGGAATATTTCCACCAGCGTCCGCGCGAATCGCAATTGGGCGCATGGGTTTCCGATCAAAGTTCTCGGGTTGAATCACGCGAATATTTGGAGCAACGCTATTCGGAATTAGCCAAAGCATACGAGGGTAAAGAAATCCCCAAGCCTGCGCATTGGGGGGGGTATGAATTAATTCCGGATTATTTCGAATTTTGGCAAGGTCGGCCTTCTCGATTACATGATCGGATTGTGTATGAGAAAACGGGTCAGAGCTGGGAGCGGTATCGGATAGCTCCATAGGGAGATAAGAGTGAAGAGTGAAGAACTAAGAGTGAAGAGGTATAAAGTCCGGAGGTGTAATTGTTTAAGTCTTACCTTAGGGCTAGGACTATTTCCTATCGAACTAGTGACTAACCACCCTTCGGACTCCAGACTATTTTCCTTCGGACTAACCCTGACAACTGACGACTAACAACTCGTGACTTTCCCCTCGTCACTCTTCACTCTTCACTCTT
>DKIP01000062.1:4762-9730 GCA_002454335.1 Cytophagaceae bacterium UBA6715
ACTCTTAACTCTTCACTCTTCATCTAATCCTCCCGCCTCGGATCCACCCGCCACCCGAGCTTCCTTAATTGCTGCACCCGCAAACTGCGATGCCCAAATTCCTCCATCACCACCCCTTGCATCCAATACACCCCATTCCCCCGAAACGAATACTTCTTCAAATCCGCCGGAAAGTGCACCGTATCAAAAAACTCCCCACGCACATCCACAAAATAACCGAAATACATGCGGTCGCCCGACTTCGTGCGCGTCGGCTTTAAGGTCACCAAATAGCCCAATATATCCCCGCGATCATACGCAAAATCCGCATTCAACAAAGTCTGAGGTAAATCCGACACCAAATCATACGGCGAGCACAAAGGAAAACCTAATATCTCCCACTGATCAAAGGCGTCCTCCGCCGGATCGTGCAATAAATCTGGTAATACCCCAAAATCCGACACCTCATCCCCAAACATTTCCATCGCCACCACCGGCGCCACCTTCCCCTGAAAACGCGCATGCGCCTCCCAAAGCAAAGGCTTCTTCTCGACCCCCAAATAGCGAAATGCCCCCACCCGAATCAATAAAATCGCCTGCTCCAAACCCAACGAAACCCGATGCACAAAATCCTCCCAAGACCGAAAAGGACCTCCCTGCCGACGTGCCTCCAACAAATCCTGAATCACCCGCTTCTCCAATCCCTTCACATGCACCCAGCCCAACCAAATCACAGATCCCCGAATCGAAGTCAAATACTCACTCGCATTAATTTCCGGCGCCTCCACCTGTGCCCCACAACGTCTTGCCTCATGCACATAAAACTCCGTCCGATAAAATCCTCCAAAATTATTAATCACCGCCACCATAAACTCCAACGGATAATAGGTCTTCAAATACAAACTTTGGTAACTCTCCACCGCAAACGACGCCGAATGGGCCTTCGAAAACGAATAGCCCGAAAAACTCTCCATCTGACGCCACACCTCCCGTGCCACCGCCTCCGCATAACCCTTCGCCGCACAATTCACAAAAAAAGCCTCCCGTATCCGCTCAAATTCCATACGCGAACGGGATTTGCCCGACATCCCCCGCCGCAATACATCCGCCTCCGCCAAACTCAATCCCGCAAAATAATGCGCCACCTTAATCACATCCTCCTGATACACCATCACCCCATAAGTCTCCTTCATCAACTCCCCCATCAGCGGATGCACGGGCTCATACGAATCCGGCGCATGATAACGCTCAATATAAGCCTTCATCATTCCCGAAGACGCAACACCCGGTCGGATAATCGACGAGGCCGCTACCAAAGTCAAATAATCCCGGCACTCCAACTTCTTCAATAGCTGACGCATCGCCGGCGACTCAATGTAAAAACAACCCATCGTCTCATGCCGCATCAACTGCTTGCGTACCTCCTCATCCTGCATAAAATCCTGCACCCGATGAATATCCACATCCACCCCCCGATTCGCACGAATGATATCCACCGACTCCTTGATATGTCCCAAACCGCGTTGCGACAAAATATCAAACTTCGCAAAACCAATCTCCTCCGCCACATACATATCAAACTGGCAAATCGGAAACCCCTTGGGCATCGGTTCCAAAGCCGTATACGCAAACAAAGGCTCATCCGAAATCAAAATACCGCCCGCATGAATGCTGAGGTAATTCGGGAAGTCCAATAACAAATTCCCGTACTTCACAATCAATGTTTGTATCTCTGAACTCACCTCTCGCATCGCGGTAGCTGGGTCCAACCACGCATCGATTTCGGCTTTAGGTAATCCAAAAACCTTCGCCAATTCGCGGTAAATGGATTTATCGCGAAAGGTTACATAGGTCGCCAACAAGCATACATGTTTCGCCCCATAGCGCTTAAATATATAATCGATGATGTCATTACGCTCATCCCACGAAAAATCAATGTCAAAATCCGGCGGACTCGTCCGATGCGGATTAATGAATCGCTCAAAATACAAATCCAAAGCCACCGGATCCACATCCGTAATCCCCAAACAATAGGCCACAATCGAATTCGCCCCCGACCCACGCCCCACATGAAAATACCCCCGCGAACGCGCATAACGGATAATATCCCACGTAATCAAAAAATAGGCATCAAAATGCAATGCATGAATCACCTTCAGCTCCTTCTCCACCCGCGCCTTCGCCTCCCGGTCCGAACGGGGATAGCGATAACGCAAACCTTCATGAGCCAGCTTGGTCAACAAAGCCAAATCATCCTCCCGACTCGACCCAAAAAGCTTACGATTTTTCGGTAGTTTAAAATCTAAAGAAAAGGTGCAGTCGGCCAGCAACTGCTCAGCAGCATCCAATAATACAGGGTAATCCCGACAAATCTCCCGCAACTCCTTCGGCGTGTACATCCGCTCATCTTCCTGCGCCTGGTCTTGGGGCGAAAGCTTACTCAGCAAGACATTCTGGTCAATCGCCCGCAACAAACGATGCATCGAAAAACCCTGCTTATTCAAAAAAGTAACCGGTTGGCACCACACCATCCCTCCCAAATCCTTCACATTCCACAAGGCCTTCAAATCGGTCCCTCTCACCCCCCAGCGCTCGTTTTTACCGAGAGTACGCAAAACCTTCCGCCGACTAAACGGAAAAATAGTCCACACATCCTCCCATTCCGGCGGACGCTCCGGCCAATCACCACCGGTCAATAAAACCTGGGAGGCAAAGGCATTAATCTGTGCCAAACCTGCGGAATTCCGCGCCAAACACACATAGCCTTTGGCAAATTCCATCCCCACCACCGGCTTAATGCCTGCCTCCGTACAAGCCTGCACAAAATCAAAAATCCCAGAAGTCCGGTGAATATCCGTCAAAGCCAAAACCTGAATACCCCGCGCAAGCGCAGCCTCCACCAGCTGCTCAGGCGAAAGCGTTCCATAACGCAGGCTATAATAGGAATGACAATTCAGGTACATGGCTATTCCGACTTAGGTACTAAAGCATTCCGACGCTCCCCGCGCTCCATCAAACCACTCGCCCGTAAAACAGAAAACTCGCCGTAGCGATTTCGCAGATTATCCATCGCCCCATACAAAGGAACCAGCCGCGCCCCATCATCAAACAAACTCAATTGCTCCTGACCCTGTAATAATTTGGAAAATCGCACCCCAATCAAGCGAATCAACAGTCGGCGATCATACAATTTCTCAAACAATTCATGCACCGCCGGAATCAAACGATGATCACTCGCCGAAGCCGGAATACTGATTTGTCGGGTATGCGTATCAAAATTCGAATAACGTAATTTGACCGTGATGCACGAGGTACATTGGCCGAGTTTACGGAGGTCATAGGCCAACTGCTCAGTCAGTGAACCCAAGATGCGGTGCAACAAATGTACATCCGTCGTATCCTGTTCAAAGGTAATCTCCTTCGAAAGCGATTTTTGTTCATGATACGGAACTACAGGGCGTAAATCGATTCCATTCGCCCGCTCCCACAACATGACACCTGATTTACCAAAAGTTCGCTCAAGCACCTTCAGCGGCATTTGACTCAGTGTTCCCACATGTACGATACCCATGTTCCGGAGCGTTTGGGCCGTCACTGCCCCGATCATCGGAATCTTCCCAACGGCCATGGGCGCTAAGAACGCTTTTTCCTCTCCAGGTAGGACCTGATATTGTCCCGCCGGTTTAACATGATTCGTAGCCACTTTGGAAACCGTTTTATTCACCGATAGGCCAAAAGAAATCTGCAAACCGGTTTCCTTGTGAATCTTTTGGCGCAAATCCGTCGCAAACTGATACGAACCAAAAAAGCGCTCCATGCCCGTCATATCCAAATAAAACTCATCGATCGATGCCTTCTCCACGACAGGCGCACGGTCCATAATCATCCGCGTCACCCAATCCGAATGCTGCGCATAAGCCTCAAAATCCCCGCGTAACACAATCGCATCCGGACATAACTTCAAGGCCATCCGCATCGGCATCGCCGAGCGCACCCCAAAAGCCCGCGTCTCATAACTGCATGCGGCTACAACACCCCGGTCCGACAAGCCTCCCACGATCACGGGTTTCCCCACGAGACGTGGATCTCGAAGTCGCTCGACCGAGACAAAGAAGGAATCTAAGTCCATGTGCACAATGGCGCGCTCTTGCATAAATTTGGTAGCTATTTGCGTATTTCGAATACCTTTTGTAACTTCGATGAGTATACGATAAAATATTGGATACGAATTTTATTCATTTTAGTTAAATAAACAAATCGCATGAGCACTTTTTTTAGTCAGAATTTACGTTTTTTACGCAGCAAAATGCCCGAGAAAACATCACAAGAAAAACTGGCTGAATTAATCAACATCAAAAAGCCCACCTTGGGCTCCTACGAATCCGGCAGAGCGGAACCTAAATACGCCGATCTGATTGAAATAGCCGAATTTTTCAAGGTAGAGGTGGATGAATTACTTAAAGAAGATCTTTCCAAAAGACTTCCCGGAATGGCCAACAAGCCGAAGCTACGTATTTTAGCTACGACGGTGGATTCAAACAATGAAGAAAACATTGAAATGGTTCCTGTCAAAGCTTTGGCCGGATACACCGCTTCTTACGACGATGTCGAGTTCATTCAAGAACTTCCTACCTTCCAAGTACCCTTCTTGCCACGCGATAAAAAATACCGCGTATTCCCCATCAAAGGCGAATCGATGCTACCCCTGCAACCCGGTTCTTTGGTCTTTGCCGAATACGTAGAAGATTGGACCGCCATCAAAGACGGTACCATTTGCATCGTCGTGACACGCGAAGACGGCGTAGTCCTTAAGCAGGTCATCAACCACCTAGCAGAGCGTAAGGTATTAATCCTCAATTCGACCAATAAGACCTACGACCCCTACCCGATCCTCGGCTCTGAAATCCAAGAAATCTGGAAATTCGCGGGGTATTTTCACAGTGAATTTCCAAATGCGGAGTAGGATCTAGTCATTAGTCACTAGTCCGA
>DKIP01000062.1:9773-25414 GCA_002454335.1 Cytophagaceae bacterium UBA6715
TAGTCCGAAGGGAAAACTTAAACAATTACACCTCCAGACTTCGGACTATTTCCCTTCGGACTTCGAACTCCTTACCTCTTCTCTCTTAACTCTTAGCTCTTACCTCAATTCCATGATTTCCAAAATAGCTTCCACCCTCGGCATTCATGAAAACCAAGTCCGCAAAACCGTCGAACTCCTCGATGAAGGCGCAACCATTCCCTTCATTTCCCGCTACCGGAAAGAAGCAACGGGCAGCCTTGATGAAGTACAAGTCGCGCAAATCCGCGACTTACGCGACCAATTTATCGAACTAGAAAAACGCCGCGAAGCGATCCTAAAATCACTTAAAGAATTAGATAAATTAAGCCCTGAGCTTGAAAAAGCCGTGCGCGGTGCGCAAACCCTCGCCAAACTCGAAGACATCTACCTTCCCTACAAACCCAAACGCAAAACACGCGCCATGGCCGCAAGAGAAAAAGGATTACAAGCTTTGGCAGATAAATTATTCGAACAACGCATGCTTGATCCGGAGGTGTTAGCTGCTGAATTCTTAGATGATCCCGAAGAAGCGCTAGCCGGGGCACGGGATATTTTGGCCGAAGAAATGATGGAAACCGCCGAAGCACGCGAAGAAGCTCGTCATTTGTTTTCTCGAAAAACGACTGTCAAATCCACAGTCGCCAAAGGAAAACAAGAGGCCGGAATTAAATACAAAGATTACTTCGACTGGTCGGAACCCCTCGCCCAAGCCCCATCCCATCGTATCCTAGCCCTTTTCAGAGGCGAAAACGAAGGGATATTAAACTTGAATCTCGCAGGCCCCGATCAAGAAGTACTCGATAAACTTGACCGCCGATTCATCAAAGGGAATAATGCATGTGCCCGACAAGTAACGCTTGCTATCCAAGATGGCTACAAGCGCCTACTCATGCCGGCCATGGAAAATGAAATGCGCGCAGAGGCAAAGAAACGTGCCGACGAAGAAGCAATTCGTGTCTTTGCGGAAAACATTCGCCAATTACTATTAGCCGCTCCCCTTGGACAAAAACGCGTACTTGCACTTGACCCAGGTTTTAGAACAGGATGTAAATTGGTCTGCCTCGACGAGCAAGGCACACTCCTGGACAATACAGCCGTTTACCCACACACAGGTCCAGGACAAGCACAAGAGGCCGCGCATACTATCAGCGCTTGGGTGAAAAAACACAAGGTTCAAGCCATCGCGATTGGTAATGGAACGGCGGGTCGGGAAACGGAAGCCTTTGTCCGCAACTTAAAACTGGAGGGCATCACCATCATCATGGTGAACGAAAGTGGTGCATCTATTTATTCGGCCTCAGAAGCTGCACGCGAAGAGTTTCCCGATAAAGACATTACGGTTCGCGGTGCCGTATCCATCGGCAGAAGACTAATGGACCCACTCGCTGAATTAGTAAAAATCGACCCCAAGTCGATCGGCGTGGGACAATACCAACACGACGTAGACCAAAAGAAATTACAAGCTTCTTTGGACGACACCGTTATCTCTTGCGTAAACTCAGTAGGTGTCGAACTTAATACAGCGTCCAAACAAATCTTATCCTACGTTTCAGGGCTTGGTCCTCAATTAGCCCAAAACATCATCGATTACCGGACCAAAAACGGCCCCTTCATCAAGCGATCCGATTTAAAAAAAGTGGCCCGATTAGGCGAAAAAGCGTATGAGCAAGCCGCGGCCTTCTTGCGTATTAGAAATGCGAAAAACCCCTTAGATGCCAGTGCCGTTCACCCAGAAAGCTATGAGATCGTAGAAAAAATGGCCCAGGATTTAAATTGCAAAGTGAGTGACTTATTGGCTAATGAATCCCTCCGCAAGCAAATTCAATTACAGAAATATGTAACAGCAGAAGTGGGTATGCCTACCCTAACCGACATTCTTGCTGAATTAGCGAAACCCGGACGCGATCCACGGGAACAATTTGAGGCATTTGAATTTACAGACGGCGTGAATGAAATCAAGGATTTACGCATTGGCATGAAATTGCCGGGAATCGTGACAAACATCACCAACTTTGGTGCCTTTGTGGACATCGGCGTCCATCAAGACGGATTAGTGCATGTGAGCCAGTTGGCCGACAAATTCGTGAAAGACCCCAACGAAGTCGTCAAAGTAGCCCAAAAGGTTATGGTTACCGTGACCGAAGTAGATGAGGCGCGCAAACGAATCGCCCTCAGTATGAAGAAATAAAAAAAGCCCTCAGGAATTGAGGGCTTTTGAATTACTTTTTGCAGCAATTAGGGAGCTTATCATAGCTCTTTTTGATGGCCTTAACCTCATCGGCATCATAGCCCGTTTCAGCAATCACGAGTTTAATCTTCGCGACATCAATTTTATCCGGATTATACACCACGGTTATGTTCGATTGATCTTCGAGATTCAAATCCGACTTTTCGATTCCTTTCGTTAATGCCAAATTCTTCTCGATACGTTCCTTGCACATCTCACAAATGGCTGATGTTTTAATTTTCACCGTTTGTGAAGGTCCTGCCAATAACCCGAAAGGCAGGAGTAGAAAAAATAATATATTTTTCATTCAATTTTTATTAACCCCAGGCATCAGCCTGGGGAGTCTAACTTATTTTTTAACCACTTTCAAATCCATCGTACATGCTGGACATTTCCCCTTTTTAGCATAGGTTTTTGTTCCCTCACATTTCATCGGACATTGATATACTTCTTTTTTCTCTTCTGTTTTTGTCTTTTTAGACTCTTGCGTTTGTGCAAATGTTCCAAACATGGCAAAAACCATACCTGAAACTAAGATTAACTTTTTCATAGCATTATTATTTAGTTGATTTTATAACGTAATCCTGTGTAAACCATTCGACCCGCGACTGGCCCCCAAACCATCGTTGCATCAAAACCTCGAGCAAATGGATCTGATGCTCCCATAATGGGATTGTTCTGTGTAAAATTAAAAAGATTTTCTACGCCAAGGTACATTTCCCATTTTTTAAATTGGCGTGTCACTTGTCCATAAACCATCGAAAACGCAGGGGCTGTCACTTCAGGTGCATCAGACGTATGTACATAAGCGTTCGGAATTCGACGTTCCCCGCTCCATTGCCAGGTCAAATCAAATTTCCAAATATCATATTTGGTCGCATAGGCCACATTCACCAGAATTCGATCCCGATTCAAAAAGGGCTTTGTCAATCTTCTTAAGTTTCCATTTTGACCATAATAATCGGAAGCCACATCTTGAAATCGATAAGCTGTCTTCCATTCTAAACGAGGAGTGGGACTATAATTAAACTCGATTTGAGCACTTTTGGCATATGATACACCAGGGCTTGTATACATGCGAATCGAATGAGCCGTTTCCATGTCCATCATCCATTGGTGCGTAAAATCCGTTTGAAAATAATCAAAAACCAAATTCGCTTTCCGACTGCCCAACGTAAAATCATGTGTTAAACTGAAACCATAATTCCATGCTTCCTCTAGAGGATTAAGATTTCCCAGCAATTGTAAATAGCGATTATTTGCCAAGAAACCCATATTTTCTGCCAAAGGATTCACACGTCGCCAACCTTTTCCCGCAGAGAGACGCGCATACCAATCCGAAGCAATATCCCATTTGGCATGCAAACGAGGAACCCATTTCGTACCCAATTGATTATGAAAGTCGATGCGATTACCTAACACCAAGGTAAACTTATTCGGAACTGTCAGCGTATACTCACCAAAGAAACCCGGAACCAATTCGGTCCTTGCAAAACTCGAATCTAAATACCGCTCCTGATAAGAATCATATAAGAAACTAGCCCCTGCTTTCCATGTATGATTTGTATTGTCAATCATCGACTGGTAAATCAAATTCCCAAACATACTCTGCTCTCGACCCGCATATTGCTTGAATGCAAAATAGGCATCATTTTGATGCTGGCTAGTAGACAAAATTAAACCAACTCCCTTCCACGGTTTCGTGGGGAACAAACGAGCAATCTTGGCAAATGCTTCAAAACGACCCGTATTACTTCCAAATCCATAGACCTGATACCGATTCGATTGTTGTTCATCGAAGTTATTTTGACCGGCTAGTCGGCTTTCCTTCAAATAAGCTACCCCGGCTTGTAGCATCCAATGTTCCGATGCATATTTCCATCGATTCAAGACATTTACCAAACTAAACAAAGGCAAATCCATGAAACCATCCCCATTCCCATCAATGCGCCCGGCTTGTTGGGAAAAATGTGTCAACAATGCCGTTGAAAGCTTTCCTTTGAACTTATACGCAGCTTGTTGGTTGACCTCAAATCGCCCCTGCGAATTCCCATAGGCATTTAAAAAATACACCTCTGAGGTATCCGGTTTGGCTAATTCCATATTGATCGCCCCAGTCATGGACTCATAGCCATTCACCACGGAACTTTGGCCTTTGGCTAAATCTATCGAACGAATCCAAGTGCCGGGAATGTAATTCAACCCATAAGTTGATTTCAAACCACGTATCGAAGGAACATTTTCCACCTGCGTTTGCACGTAGGTGCCAGAGAGTCCCAAAAGCGAGATTTGCTTCGCACCCGTGACGGCATCCGTGAAATTGACAGATACACTCGCATTGGTTTCAAAACTCTCGGAAAGATTGCAACAGGCCGCTTTGGCTAGGGTTTTCATGGTCAAAATTTCCCGACTTTGAATCGATTGTACATCGTGCCCGCCTGGGCTTGCTAGCACTTTGACTTCCGACAACTCAGATTCATTGGCGCGAAGATGCACATGGACAAATTGGGGTTTCGTCACCCAGACAGAATCGGGAGCATAGCCTACAGAACGAATAATTAACCAACCGGGAAAGCTTTGAACTTTGACAGAAAACAATCCATTGGCACCTACAATACCTCCTTTTTTATCAGGTTGGTAATAGACAGAAGCACCAGGAAGATCTTCCATTTTTCCGGAATCATCAAGGCTCATCACCCGACCGGTGATTTCCTGAGCCATCGCCTGCGAACAAAGCAGGCAAAAAATCAATACATATTTTGAATACATGAGATAAGCTGTTTTAGTGAACAAAATGAAATCATTTAATTCGCCTAAATCAGATATACTTGTAACAAAGCCCGCCGTAGCGATTGTGAGATTGGTATGCTTGCTGAATAGCTTTGGGCAGTTTGAACCACAGCAGTAATTGGCTTGAATTGAGCAATCGCATCATGACTCAAAGATGCCCAATCGGCCGTAAAAGCTTGTTTTTTACCAGAAAAGACCGAGTGTTGTTTAACCTGAAAATGCTTGTAATGAAAACAAGTTGACCGCTTAATATGCGTTTCTTTCGGATGTCCTGTGGATTTTTGAATTGTCCATGATACCTTCTGAATTCCGGTAAATAAACAGGTGGATTGAGTCCACGAAAAACCTACATTGGCTGCTAAAAACCAAGTAACGAAAAAAAGCAAGAAACTACGATTCAAAAATGTGCGCATCAAACTTCAGCTCAAAACAAAAATCCAACGAATAAATCGACGATTTTGTTCCAAATATATTGATTTATACCTAAATTCAACCTACTAAACCGTGCTTTACCTATCAAATTCCTTAATTTAATTTCCTTATTTGTTCTCATGCAGTGCGCATTAGCGCAAGGAACAACGCCCCCCCAATATAGGTACCTCATTTTATTCAAAGACAAACAAGCGAACAGCTATTCGTTAAACCAACCTCAAGCATTTTTAAGTACACGAGCGCTTAATAGGCGAACGAAAATGCAAATTAAACTAAGCGAACAAGATTTACCTGTAAGTCCGACCTACATCAATCAATTAGCTAGCCAAGGGGCAACGGTCCTTTATCCGTTAAAATGGATCAATGGCGCTGTAATCAAAACAGAGCCTACAAACCTTAAAAAAATCCTTGAAATTCCCGCTGTAAAAGGGTTATATAAAAACATGGCCTTGGACTCCGTCAGTGGTATCCAAACGAATGCTGCCAATCGTAAAATTTCCAATGAATCCTTATGGGATTATGGTGTTTCATTTGCCCAACTAACGCAAATTGGGGTAGATATCATGCACCAAAAAGGGATTCATGGGGAAAACACATTGATTACCCTATTGGATGATGGCTTCTTAGACGCAAATATTTCACCAGTCTTGGCTCCCATATTCAATGAAAAAAGAGTTTTAGCAACCTTGGTAACTGACCCTACTGAGAAGAATGTGTACAATGGAGGTTCACATGGGACAGAAGTTTTAAGTACGATTGCAGGACAAGCAAATGGCAAGTTGTATGGTACGGCCTATATGGCCAACTTCGCTTTGGCCCAAACAGAAGAAAGTCAGCATGAATTATTAATTGAAGAAGTCAATTGGCTTCGCGGAGCTGAATGGGCAGATAGCCTAGGGACGGATGTATTGAGTTCTTCTTTGGGATACACGACTTTTGACAATTCCAAATATGATCATACCTACCGGGATATGGATGGAAAGACCGCGCTAAGCTCAAAAGCTGCGACCTGGGCAAGTCAGCGCGGCATCATTTGTAGCATTTCAGCAGGCAACGAAGGCTCATCAAATTGGCAATTCATTTCTTCTCCAGCTGATGCCGACTCTATCTTGAGCGTAGCAGCCGTAGACAGAACTGGAATTCGAGCATCTTTTAGCTCAATAGGACCGACATTCGACAATCGAATCAAACCCGACGTAGCGGCCATGGGACTAGCGACAATCGCCAGTTTACCCAATGGAACTATCAATGCTTTCAGTGGAACCTCTTTTTCGGCCCCCTTAATTGCGGGTTTGGCAGCCGGATTAGTACAAGCAAATCCATCAAAAAATGCGTGGGAAATTATGCAAGCAATTCGAAGGTCAGGAACGCTAGCTACAAAACCAGATAATTTATTGGGCTATGGCATACCCCATTTCGAACGAGCCAGCCAAATTATCAACCCCATTCTAGGAACGGAACCTAAAACGACTCATGCCGTTAAAATCTATCCCAATCCGGTATCGACAGGAGAAGCTATCCACATTGAACACGATCAGGTAATGCCAATGACGCTAGAGATCATTTCTTCACAAGGTACTGTAATACAAACTCTTACAAACATCACATCCATTTCAGAAATTTCATTACCCCCTTTCGTTTCTGGAAAATATTATTTTAGATTTACATCCGATTCAGGTAGTCAAACGATACCTGTTCTGTTAAACCTGTAATAATGAAAACAAGATTTTTGTCATTGGACATCCTTCGTGGTATAACACTAGCAGGGATGATTCTCGTCAATACTTCAGGAAACGGGGATTTTACCTACGGCCCTTTAAAGCATGCCCAATGGCATGGATTTACACCAACAGATCTCGTATTCCCAACCTTCTTATTCATGGTGGGCGTTGCCATGCGATTTTCATTTAAGTCCTTTAATTACACACTCACGCCACGCGTTCGAACGAAAATCCTCAGACGCACCTTGATGCTTTTTTTAGTTAATTACATAATTTTCTATTTCCCATTCACGGATTTCTCATTCGAAAAAATGCGATTCCTAAACGTATTACCTCGAATTGCACTCGCTTACTGTGCTGTTTCTTTTATCACCTTACGTGTACAATCAGCTTGGTTAACCCGAATCAATGTCTTGATTTTACTAGCATATTGGGCCATCATGGCATTTTTTGGCGACACGAGTGCTCCTTATGAACTAAGCACGAACGCGGTATTGAAATTAGATATTTTTTTGTTTGGACCCAATCACTTGTATCATGGCAATGGAATACCCTTTGATCCAGAAGGATTATTAAGCACATTACCTGCTATTTCCACCTGCCTACTGGGCTACCAAGCCAGCATTTTCTTGGAAAAACAACGTGCAATCAATAAATCACCCCTAGCGAATCTGCTCGTTTATGGATTCGCGTTAATCGCCATCGCATTGATTTGGGATAAAGCTTTTCCCATCAACAAAAAACTTTGGACTAGTTCGTTTGTATTGCTCTGCGCTGGGATTGACTTTATTTTAATCGGACTGTTAAGTTGGTGGATCGAAACCAAAGAACGCCATTTTGCGAATACATTCTTCCTTGTTTTTGGAACTAATTCAATTCTCGCATACGCTATTTCAGAGGTCTTGGCCATCCAAATGGGAAAGATTGAAATGTCGGAGGGAAATGGAGTTACGGACTTAGGAACTTGGTTGTATTGGCACATTTTTGAACCCGTTTTCGGGAAATACAATGGCTCCCTAGCCTTTGCCATCAGCTTTGTATTCCTTTGTTGGGTTATTTGCTACGTTTTTTATCGTAAAAAGTGGTTCTTAAAAGTTTAAGCAAATAGCATTGCGGCACCAAAAACACCCGCGCTATCGCCCAATTTTGGCTTGACAATGGGCGTTAATACCTCGCCTGAATTGAATATATATTTTCGGATACGGTCATACCCTTCTGTATACAATAAATCAATATTGCCTAATCCCCCACCGATCACAATCACGTCGGGATCAATCACATTGATTAAGGTAGATACTGCCCGACCGAAATTCTCCAACATGCGTTCGACCGTAGCTGTTGCTGCCGAATCTGAATTGGCCTCATATAACCGCATAATCTCGGGCATACGTTTAGCTGATCCCGTAAGTTGCGCATAAAACGCTTCGAGCGCTGGGCCTGAGATGACATGCTCCACGCAGCCCGACTTCCCACAATAACAGGCGGGTCCTTCTTCATCTAAAATATTATGTCCCCACTCGCCACCAATACCATGTAGGCCATTGACTACTTTGCCATGGGCAACCAATCCGCCTCCAACGCCCGTTCCCATGATGATTCCAAAAACCATTTCGGCGTTTGGATTAACATCCTGAACAGCCCCAAGCAAGGTTTCTGCAAGGGCAAAACAGTTCGCATCATTTGCAAGTTTCACCTCACATTGCAAAATTTCAGCTAAATCCGCAGCCATGGGTTTTCCATTCATGCATACCGTGTTACAGTTCTTCATCGTTTGTGTGTGTGGATTCAGAACACCTGGTGTAGCAAAACCTATCTGATTAGGACTTTGTCCTAATAAGGACGCCACTCGATCAACTAATAATTTAACTTGGCTTAAGATATGTTCATAGCCCTGACTCGCTTCGGTATCAATCCGTTCACGGATCAAGACTTCAGCAGGATTCGATGCGTTTAAGACTGCACATTCAATCTTGGTACCGCCCAAATCAACCCCCCATAAATTAGCGTCGGTTGTCTTCATTGTCGAAAATACTTAAATAACTTAAATAACGACTCGCAGCGATTTCCCCGTCATCCACGGCCTTTCGAACCGCACAAGCGGGTTCGGATAAATGCAAGCAATTATTAAATTTACATTCGCCCAAAAGCGCGCGCATTTCAGGGAAATAATGAGCTAACTCCGTTTTTTCCATGTCAAACACGCCCATCTCATTGATCCCTGGACTATCAATCAAATAAGTTCCCGGATTCATTTCCCACATCGTTGCATAGGTCGTGGTATGAACACCTTTTTGGGCAAAATCCGAAATTTCTTTCGTCTTAATTTGTAAACCCGGCGCGACTAAATTCATTAAACTAGATTTTCCTACACCGGAATGTCCCGCTAATAAGGAAACCTTGTTTTGGAAAATGGCTTTAAATTGCTCCACGCCTTGATTCGCCGGAATGGAAGTAAACAAGACACCATAACCCAGTTCTTGATATAACGCTGCATATTCAAACACCTGATCTTGTTCAGCCTCCGTGAGTAAATCCATTTTATTGAATACGATTTGAACGGGAATGCGAAAAGCCTCCGCGGTTACCAAAAATCGATCCAAAAAACCCAAGGATGTTTTGGGCGATTTCAAAGTCATCACGAAAATCGCTTGGTCAACATTCGCCGCCATCAACTGCCCTTGCGCGGTCTTATGCACCGACTTCCGAATGATGTAATTCGTCCGAGGAAGAATATCTTCTATCACAACCGTCTCATTCGCAGCATCTTCCATCGCATACATCACATGATCTCCCACCGCAATCGGATTGGATGTTTTCGGTCCTTTTAATTTGAACTTCCCTTTTAATCGGCCGGCAAAAACCTTCCCTGATTCCGAACGAATTTCATACCAGGAACCCGTTGATCGCATGATGAGACCTTTATTTAATTCCATGGCTTTTCGTTCAGGTAATTCATGATTTTTTGTGTTGCCCCAGCTTGAAGTGCTACAAATGTACGTGCCTGAACTTGTTTATTCACAAACACGTCTTCGGCATCGTAAATCTCATGCATTTTATTCTTTAGGCTTACTGTATCTCCAATCGGATAGGCCAAACCAAATTCGACCAAATCCCGCGCTTCTTTAAATTTCGTGTAATTTTTATTGCCAAAAAATACCGTAGGCCCATATACACTCGCCTCCAAGGTATTGTGTAATCCCGCCCCAAAGGCTCCTCCGATATAAGCAAAAGAAGCTCCACGGTAAATCTGGGCTAAATAACCTACTTCATTGACAATCAAAACTTGCGCCCCAGAAACGGTGGCATCTTTTGAATATTGAACGGGCAATTCAATCTCAGATTCCCATCTTTTCATTTCATCTGTATGAATTTCATGCGGAACAATGACCCATTGAAACGGAAATTCTTTCGAATTAATCAAAGGAATCAAAACATCCATATCGGCCTGCCAAACAGACCCAAGCACCATAAATGCCTGATTATTAATAAACTGATCTAAGACCGGCCAAGGTTTTGGTTGACGCAAATGCTGCACCACACGATCAAAACGCGTATCGCCACCTACCTGAACGTGTTCCAATCCTATACCATCCAATAAAGCCTTCGAAGACGCATCTTGCACAAAAATCTGGGTAAAGCAGGTTAATAGCGCGCGAAAAAAGCCACCATACCAAGCAAAAAACACTTGATTAGGCCGAAAAATGGCTGAAATCAAAATCGTAGGAATGCTTCGTTGGCGAAGTCCACGCAAATAAAAATACCATAATTCATACTTGACGAATATGGCCACCTTGGGTTTCACAAGATTCAGAAAACGTTCGCTCGAGCGAGCACCATCCAAAGGTAAATAACAGAGGTAATCAACGTCTTTGGCATTTTTCCTTACCTCATATCCCGAAGGCGAAAAAAAAGTCACCAAAATAAAATGATCTGGATATTGAGCTCGATATGCTTCCATGACGGGTTTCCCCTGCTCATATTCCCCTAATGAGGCTGTATGAAACCATGCGACAGGCCGATTATTTTCCGACAATGCCAATTCCAAGCCTTCCCAAACGCTAGATTGCCCAGAATTCCACAATTGTGCTTTAGGTTTAACATAGGAAACGAGCCGAACTAATTGTCGGTACAAAAACAAGGCCAAAGAATACAAGCAAACTATCAAGTTTTTACTAAATTTGATGTTGAATCAATAAAATTACTAAATAAGCAGCAATCTGCCTCAACAAATGAATTGGATTCCCTTAACCACTGAAGCCCAACTGGATGAAATCGTTCGACTTTCTGCGACGAAACCAACCTTGATCTTCAAACACAGCACCCGATGCTCCATTTCTTCTACGGCATTGAGTCGTTTAGAGCGCGCTTGGGATGCGGAAGAAAACCCAGCTTATTACCTTGATTTAATTGCTTACCGTCCCATTTCGGGAGCGATTGCAGAAAAATTTGATGTGGAACATCAATCACCACAGGTCTTGGTTATTGATCAAGGGAAATGTAGCTATTCGGCAACCCATTGGGACATCGCGATGGATGAAATCAAACCCTATTTGTAAAAATTATGCGGTATTGCATCTTGCTTTCTTGCCTATTTATTTCCTTGAGCGCATGGGCTCAAAGGAAATCGACGTCGGCGGAAAGTACCCTAAAAATACCGAGCAAACAAACGACTAGTAAGCAATCAAAACTCCCAACAGATAAACTTTCAAGTACTTGGGCAATCGGAATTAGTACGAGCACCAATTCAGGAATTATCGGTGGCGTAAGCTTCCGGAAATATTGGCTCAATGAAAGCAATAGTCAATCCTTTGCACAATTGGATGCCGATATCATTAAGGATTATCGGGAATTCACCTCCCCCTACTCGTACAACGGTCGGTCTTACATCGAAGGCAAACTTAATCAATTGATTGTTCTCCGACTGGAATACGGACGAAGATGGACTTTATTGCAAAAAGCTACCGAAGGAGGACCTGCCTTAAAAGGAATTATCGCAACAGGACCTAGTGTCGGATTACAAAAGCCGTATTACGTGGACATATCTTACACGAATACCGCAACGGGCCAAACTTCAACCCTTGCAGTACCTTATGCGAAAACCCTAGATAATTCCTATCCCAAGGCATTTATTATCGGTGATGCAAGTTTTGTCAATGGGTTTTCAGAAGTCAAGCCAGTGCCCGGATGGCATGTAAAAACCGCATTAAACCTTGAATTAGAATCCTTTAAGCAAAATCACATGAGCCTAGAGCTCGGATTTTGCCTAGATTATTTTACAAAACCCATTGAAATGTTAAACCAAACCGAGGGTCGCGGTGTTTATACGACCGGATACCTGACATTTTTCTTTGGAAAGAGTCATTAAAACGCCTGACAAATGATTGAATTACCTCAAGTAAATCCCGTACCTGCAAATCGTAAACCCGATTGGCTTCGTGTCAAATTGCCTATTGGCGAAAGTTATACCAAGGTGCGTAAACTCGTGGATGAATATAAATTGCATACCATTTGCCAATCTGGAAATTGCCCAAACATGGGCGAGTGCTGGGGAGAGGGTACGGCTACCTTCATGATTTTAGGCAACGTTTGTACACGATCATGTACGTTTTGCGCGGTGGCGACAGGTAGACCCCAGGAATATGACGAAGACGAACCTCGTCGGGTAGCTGAGGCAATCCGTTTGATGCAGGTAAAACATGCGGTAATCACTTCGGTTAACCGTGATGAATTAAAAGATAAAGGTGCCGAAATTTGGTACCAAACCGTTCGTGCCGTGAAGGAAACGACACCCGCAACGACGATTGAGACGTTAATTCCGGATGTGAAGGCCAACTGGGATGCCTTGATTCGCATGATTGAAGGAGGACAAGAAGTGGTTTCACACAACATGGAAACAGTGGCACGTTTGTACCGATATGTACGCCCACAAGCCAAATACGAGCGTAGTTTGGAACAAATCAAACGCACAAAGGAATTTGGCAAACGAAATAAATCAGGTATCATGCTAGGTTTGGGTGAAACGGAAGTCGAAGTATTCCAAGCAATGGATGATTTAGTCGCGAACGGATTGGATGTATTAACCTTAGGGCAATATTTGCAGCCGACGAAAATGCACCATGAGGTGATCGAGTGGATTCACCCCGACAAGTTTGCCATGTACAAAGAAGAAGGCCTAAAGCGTGGATTGGCTTATGTTGAATCTGGGGCATTGGTACGCTCTAGCTACCATGCTGAAAGACATATCTAATGAGTAACGAAGCGATTGAAAATCCCAAGCAATATACCTACATCATCGCGGGTGGAGGGATGGCGGGACTTTCACTCGCTTATTATTTATCTGAAAGTTCACTCACATATGAGCGCATTTTAATCCTGGATCAGGGTAACGAATCACCCAAAACATGGAGTTATTGGAGCGATGAAGCACATCCTTTTGATGCGTTTGCGGAATATAGTTGGGGACAATTAGAAATTAATTCCTTTGCCAACAAACATCTCAATTTAACGATTGCCCCCTTTGTTTATCGGAAAATTGAAAGTGGAACTTGGACAAAGTCAATCCAGAACAAGCTACTTCAAAACACTAAATTCGAATTCATTCAGGCCAAAATTGAAGGCTTTAGCTACCAGGGAAAATTCGCACAAGTCTTGACGGATAAAGGAATTTTCGAGGCGACCGAAAAGGTTTTTGACAGCGTTAGCCCCTATCCGTGCGATTTAACAAATCCGAAAGAACTGAAACAACATTTTGTAGGACTTTTCATCGAGACGAATTTTCCACTCTTTGATCCGAACAAAGCCACCTTATTTGACTTCCGAATTGCCTTTACGAATGCCTGCGAATTCATGTATGTATTACCCACGTGCACAAGAAATGCGCTTTTTGAACATACTTTTTTTTCAAGCAACCTACTTGACGAATCGGAATATTTGGAACAAATCAAAGCCTACCTATTTGCCTACCATGGACTTAGTGATGATGATTATGAAATAAAAGGCACAGAAAAAGGCATCATTCCGATGAATTACGTAGAAATTCCTCAAAACCTTCATCAGAAAATCATTAAAATTGGTACGTCAGGTGGATTTGTAAAAGCGAGTACAGGATATTCGTTTAAGCGCACGCAGGGCTTATTAAACACGCTAGTAAGCCAGTTGGAGTCGAGTAATAAAAACGCTCAGGTTATTCAACAAAAACGCTTTAAAATTTTACTTGATCGCATTTTCATTCAGGTCTTGGTAGACCAACAAGTCAAAGGGAGTACCGTTTTTGAACAATTGTTCGAAAAAAATTCGGCACAAACGATGCTTCGCTTCCTCGATGAACAAACCAGTGTTTGGGAAGATTTACGCTTAATGACCAGCGTGCCTACTTGGCCCTTCATGAAAGCCTTCTTCAAAATTGTATTCCAAAGGCCAACCTTTTACAAATAAATGGTTGCCGACCCGAGATATTAATCTTAAATTTGCACGATTTTTTAACATAAAAAGAAACAATCAATGGCTTATCTATTTACTTCAGAATCAGTATCCGAGGGACATCCCGATAAAGTAGCTGACCAAATTTCAGATGCGTTAATCGACCATTTCATGGCCTTTGACCCAACATCTAAAGTTGCTTGTGAAACTTTGGTAACAACAGGTCAGGTTGTTTTAGCGGGTGAAGTAAATACGACAACCTATTTAGATGTTCAAGCAATTACGCGTGAGGTAATCCGTAAAATTGGATATACCAAAGCTGAATACATGTTTGAAGCTAATTCTTGCGGTATTTTATCTGCCATTCACGAGCAATCGGCGGATATCAACCAAGGTGTTGACCGTGCAAAACCGGAAGAGCAAGGTGCAGGTGACCAAGGAATGATGTTTGGTTTCGCGACAAAAGAAACAGAAAACTACATGCCATTGGCATTGGATTTGGCACACAAAATCTTACAAGAACTATCTTATATTCGCAACAATGAGCCGACTTTAATTGGCTACTTACGTCCTGATGCAAAATCGCAAGTAACAATCGAATACAGTGACGATCATACACCACAACGTATTGATACGATTGTAGTTTCAACGCAACACGATGATTTCGCTACGGAAGCGGAGATGTTAGCCAAAATCAAAAAAGACATCGTAGAAATCGTTATTCCACGCGTGAAAGCAAAATTGAAACCTGAATTGCAAGCCTTGTTCAATGATGCGATTACTTATCACATTAACCCAACTGGTAAATTTGTGATTGGTGGACCGCACGGAGATACAGGTTTAACGGGTCGTAAAATCATTGTGGATACTTATGGTGGAAAAGGTGCGCACGGTGGTGGTGCATTCTCAGGAAAAGATCCTTCAAAAGTTGACCGTTCAGCGGCATATGCAACACGTCACATCGCTAAAAACTTAGTTGCTGCAGGATTATGTGACCAAGTGTTGGTTCAGGTATCTTATGCGATTGGTGT
>DKIP01000088.1:0-204 GCA_002454335.1 Cytophagaceae bacterium UBA6715
TTTATTTTATCTCACAATATGGAAAAAGGCTATAACCTTGTAAAAAGTATGGAGCCGATAGGACGGGTGTTCACCTCTTCCCATCTCGAACAGAGAAGTTAAGCCCCGCACCGCTGATGATACTGGGATCAAACCCGGGAAAGTAAGTAAGCTCCAAGTTATTTAAAAAAGACCGCCTCCTAGGAGAGCGGTTTTTTTTTGGCC
>DKIP01000088.1:352-5006 GCA_002454335.1 Cytophagaceae bacterium UBA6715
TCTTAACTCTTAACTTTCCCCTCTAAACTACACCCCCTACAAACCCCCTGAATTAGTAAATTACTCTCCTGTTTTATGAAATGTTCAGGTAATATGATTTGTGGTATATGAACGGTCTCCAAACATGTAGTCTGACTGCATTGCGTACACTTGAAATGCACATGATCATGTTGATGTTGTTGGTTAGAATCATGATGACATGTATCTTGACACAAAGCATATTTTATGCCTCCTTGGTCATCTAATACTTTATGCAATAATCCACTTGCTAAAAAGGATTTGAGCGTTCGATAGATCGTAACTCGATCAAATTGACTCGATAAGGCCTGTTCGATATCTCCCTGACTCAAGGCATATCCTGCTTGTTGGAATGCAGCGAGTACGGCTTGCCGACTACCCGTCGACCGTAAGCCAAATTGACCTAATTTTATTTCCGGATTTGCTGCCATAGTTATGCCTGCAAATGTTCTGTTTGTAATGCGACCATATTCCGGTAAACACCATTTTTAATCTTCATCAAAGATTCATGATTCCCCTGCTCCAAAATCTTCCCTTCTTCCATCACGATGATTTGATCTGCCGAACGAATCGTCGATAATCGGTGCGCAATAATCAAACTCGTCCGATTTCTCATCAATTCCTCCAAGGCTGATTGTACCCATTTTTCGGACTCCGAATCCAACGCACTTGTCGCCTCATCCAAAATTAAAAACTTAGGATCACGTAATATCGCTCGCGCAATGGCTATTCGTTGGCGCTGGCCCCCCGATAATTTTACTCCGCGTTCTCCGACCAAGGTATCCCACTTCTCTGGGAATGACTCAATAAATTCTTTGGCAAATGCCTGCTCCGCTGCAAATTCGATTTCTTCTTGACTCGCTCCTGGCTTTCCATAGGCAATATTTTCACGAATGGTTCCTCCAAACAACAAGACTTCTTGAGGTACTAAGGCCAACATGCCTCTCCAATCGCTAACGGAATATTCTTGAATGTTCTGCCCGTTTAATTTGATCTGTCCCGCATTGGGTTCATAAAAGCGCATCATCAGTTGGGCTAAGGTGGATTTACCTGTCCCTGATGTACCTACAATTGCAATCTTTTGGCCTGGCTCAATATCAATCGATATACCTTTCAATATCTCCACTGAGGGTCTGCTTGGATAGGAAAAGTGCAGATCTTCGATGCTAATTTTACCAAATTCAATCGCTTTTGAAATTGTTTGGCTTACTAAATCAATTTCCGATGGATCTTGTAAGATCTCCAAAATTCGATCCGATGATCCAATTGTCTTCTGTAATTGTGCATAGATATCTCCCAATCCTCCCACAGATCCTCCAATAAACGCCGTATAGAAAATAAAGGTCAATAAATCTGCCAATATCATATCGCCCTGCGCCACCAATGCCGCACCATACCATACAACCCCCACAATCCCACCGAACAAGGCAAATATCACAAAGCTCACAAAGGCTCCTCGCATCGTCGCAGCCTTTAATGCGGCTTCTATCACGCGATTTAATGAGCTCGTATAGCGACTCACCTCATAGGATTCATTCGTGAATGATTTAACCGCCTGAATCGATTGAAACGTTTCCTCTACAATGATGTTCGTCGCCGCCAAATCATCTTGCGATTTCTTTGATATTTTCCGGATGAACTTCCCAAATACGATCGCCGCCACAACAAGTACCGGGAAAGTGGCCAACATAAATAGCGTCAACTTCCAGGATAAGTATGTAATCAACGCAATTCCTCCTACGAGTGTAAATACTTGTCGGAAGAACTCCGCCAACGTAATCGATAAGACATCCTGTAGTTGTGTAATATCAGACGTGATCCGACTCATCAATTCCCCCACGCGCCGCTTTTCAAAATGAAAAATGGGCATGGTGATAATTTTGGCATATAGTGTTTTACGAACATCTCGCATGGCTTTTTCAGATACCTGCGCAAAGGTGTAAATACGTAAAAAAGATAAAATCGCTTGAATGATTAATACTGCGAAAAAGAATAGCGTGACTTCATTGATGTGGTAATTCGATTTGCCCTCGATTACCTTCGTCATTTGTCCAATTAATAAAGGGAAACTCATCGTCGTCAAGTTTGACAACAATAAAAATACCATCCCCGTAATGAAGGTCCACTTGTACGGAATGACAAATTGAAAAATTTTCAAGGCTTTTTTTAAACCTTGCTTATCCACTTTCACCTTATCCTTGGGTTCAGGTCCTGAACCAAAACTCTCGTGTCTTTTTGCCATAGATTTTATTCTTTGTCCGGCTCACCTCGATAGCCCGACTTAAGAAATAAAGAATTATAGTCGGGGTCTGTCATTAACTTCGTAAGCGTTACTTTAGGATTTTGTTTCCAATATTGGTCCACAATACGCCATCCTAACCATCTGCCAATGGATCCTGGACAAGCCGGACCTATTTCAGGAGTTTTGGGGCGCTCACCCAAGTATTTATTTTTCGTTAGTTCTTCTTGATTGAACAACAGTTTTTTATCAATGAAATGTTCCCAAACTTCCTTTTGGAATGCATTTGTCTCAGCTAATTCTTGTGTCGTATATCCAAATAATAATGAATCGGCTAATTCAGGTAATATCTTCTTCGTAAAAACAAAACCTTTTCCATACCAAATCATATCACTCAACAAGGTATGATCTTCCTCGTTTTGACGATTGACAAAGGCCGAATATTGTAGGATAACCTGACCCACCAATGCCTCAGGCTCCAATCGGCGTAATTGATAATCATATACGCCCGGTGGAAGGTATAAACCTTTTTTACCCATGAAAAAATCAAGACCGATGACGATTAAACTGTCGGAAACTTGCAAATGCTGGGCCGTGAATTCGCCCCCAACGCCTCCAAAACCCGAGAATACCGTACGAATTTTAGGGGTTTTGAGTCCTGGAAATTCTTGCTGAATGCGCTCAAAGGCCAAATGTAATTCTTTCTCTAAGCGATCTCCCCCGAAAAATGCCGAATCTTGGCTCTGCTTGTAAAAAGCTTTTAAGGAGGGGTTTTGAAACAATTGGTATAAGTCGCGCGCTAATAATGGTGTCTTTTCAGGCGGACAACTGAAATAGCCAATCCCAATTTCCGGGTGTTTCTTCAGGATGGAATCAATTGCCTCAACGGAGTTTGCCTCTGCAAATGTTCGGTCCAATCGCTGCATATCCCATTTAATTTTGGGGGTGCTTTTTTCTTTGTCAGATTTACTGCACTGCCAAAAAAACAAAGCCAAGAAGACGATTAGTAGCCTTTTCATTATCCCAATCGAGCTAATAATTCCTGCAATGATTTGATTTTATTTTCTGCATCTGAAAGCTTTTGACGTTCACGCTCCACTAAATCAGCCTTCGCATTTTGAACGAATTTTTCGTTCGCTAATTTGGCCTCTACCGACTTTTTGAAACCAAGTAGATATTCCAATTCCTTCGCTGATTCCGCTTTCAGGACCTCCGGATCTTCATCGTTGGCCATTGGAACAAAGAATTGATCCGACTTCACCACAAAGGTTTGTGCATCTACGATTGGTTCGTTGATAAACGTGATTGATTCTAAATTCGCTAATTTTTGCATGATCGCCTCTACTGATGCATAGGCTGTGGGTTGCTCCGACTTAATGCAAAGTGGCAATGCCAACTTCGGAGATAATTGTTTCGAGTTGCGAATCTCACGTACCTTCGTCACCACCTCGAACATCGCATCAAATTGCGCGATTAATGCTTCATTCACAGCGCCAGCTTTTGGAAATTCAGCCGTACAAATTGTGGTATTTTCAGCTCGTGTATCAATTGCTTGCCAAATTTCTTCTGTGATAAACGGCATATATGGGTGCATCAAGCGCATCAAGGAATCGAATAATCCCAAGGCCGCATTCAAGGTATCCGCATGAATCGGACTTTGATATGCGGGCTTAATAATCTCCAAGTATTTGCCACAGAAATCATCCCAAACCAAATTATAAATGCTTAACAAGGCATCCGAAATCCGGAATTTGCTAAAGTGATCTTGAACTTCTGTGATTGTTTGACTTAACTTAGACTCAAACCAAGCCGTTGCGAAAACATGTTCTGGAAGGGATGACCCTGGAACTACTTCTAAGCCTTTTAACAAGCGGAACGCATTCCAAATTTTATTAGAGAAATTACGTCCTTGTTCACATAATTTATCATCAAATAATAAGTCATTGCCAGCTGGAGCTGAAAACAATAAGCCCGAACGAACACCATCTGCGCCAAATCGTTCAATTAATTCCAATGGATCAGGTGAGTTACCCAATGATTTGGACATTTTACGACCTTGCTTATCACGTACAATTCCTGTCAAATACACATTCTTGAATGGCAATTCATCGCGCCACTCATAGCCTGCCATGATCATACGTGCCACCCAGAAGAATAAAATATCAGGTCCTGTAACTAAATCATTGGTTGGGTAGTAATAATTAATTTCCTCATTATCCGGATTTTCAATGCCATCAAATACCGAAATTGGCCATAACCAAGACGAAAACCATGTATCCAATACATCCGGATCTTGTGTTAAATCATCTTCTACCAAGGCAAATAACTGATACTTATCGCGTGCAATTCGCAAGGCTTCCTGCTTATCTTTCGCCACAATCACCGTGCCATCTTCCA
>DKIP01000087.1 GCA_002454335.1 Cytophagaceae bacterium UBA6715
GATGGCGTTTTTAATGAGCAAACCTTATTTGCTAACTATCCTGGAACGGGCATCCTGATGGATGGAGACTATTTATATGCCTCATCGAATAAAGGGGTATTCCGTTATGCACTAAATGCGAAAGGAGAGGTAGCCGATTTCAACAAACCTGAAACGATTGTAGATGGCTTACCAGATCACGGACGGGATAATGCGAAACCCTTCGTCTTTGATCGTGACAAGAAACACATTTATGTGACCATAGGTTCGTGGAATGATCCTTGTCGGGTGCCTGGAACAGGTCAAGGAATGAACCCATGTGCGATTTTAGATTCAGCCGGTGGGGTATGGCAATTTGATGCGAATAAATTGAATCAGCGTTTTCAAGATGGTTTGCGTTATGCGACGGGACTGAAAAATGCGGTTGGGATTACATGGAACCCACAAACCAATAGTTTATTTGCGATGGCCCATGGTCGTGGGCAATTTCATGATTTTTATCCCCAATATTATACCCCGCAGCAGTCGCAGGAATTACCCGCAGAGGCGATGTATGAATTCAAAAAGCCGGGTGATGATGCCGGTTGGCCCTATATCTATTATGACCAAATACAAAATAAGAAAATTGTTGCTCCGGAATATGGAGGTGATGGAAAGAAAACGGGTGGTGAAAATGCGTTGAATCCTGTGGTCGCTTTTCCTGCACACTTGGGGCCGAATGACATCTTGTTTTACCAAGGAAATCAATTTCCTGCACACTATAAACATGGAGCCTTCATTGCTTTTCATGGCCAATCATCGGAGTTGAAGAAAGGCTATCTGGTAGCTTTTGTTCCATTTAAAAACGGTAAGCCAAGTGGGAAGTGGGAGATATTTGCGGATAATTTTGCCGGTACGGATTTGGCAAAACCCACAGGACCAATTCAACACCGTCCTTGTGGATTGGCGGAAGGACCGGATGGTTCGTTGTATGTCAGCGATGATTTAGGGGGAAGTATCTATCGGATTCAAATTAAAAAATAGTAGCAAGTGCTTGTGAACGATACATTTAGCTTTTTGAGATATTTTTTTTCGATTGAATGTTTCGATTTTTAAAAACTATTTCTACCTTTGCAGTCCCGAAAGGGCAATGGTTGCGTAGCTCAACTGGATAGAGCATCTCACTACGGATGAGAAGGTTTGGGGTTCGAATCCCTACGCGACCACTGATTAAAGACCCGCACGACGTGTGGGTCTTTTTTGCTATGTGGATTTTTTTGTCATTAATTAAGGCCTTGAATTCAGTGTTACCATTTTTACGAGAGCCCATTCAAAAAGCATGGTATTATTGGCTTTTTGCATTCCTGCTCGTCTATCTTACGTTTCCTTTTCTTAGATTATTTGAAGAGCCAAGTATAGGCCTAGATCCTTCCTGGCAAATTGCACTTAGCATGTTACGCAATCAAGCAGGTGTGTGGGGAAAAGATTATATATTCAATTATGGACCTTTAGGATCCTATATTTACCGACTCCCTATTGAAGTGGAGGCGTGGAGGCAGTACCTCTATGATGCTTTTTTCTTTGGCAATTTATTGTATTTTTATGCCACTTGTTTTCCTAAAAATGCCAAATATTATCACTTTTTAATATTTTTAGCTTGCCACATCTTCTCATTTGAAATGATTGGGGAGACAACTGCTTTCCTTTGGATGTTTTTAGGCATGTATCACGGATTTGTTGCTTTAAAAGCGCAATCCAAATGGAAACATCTGATCTCCTTGTCCTTAGCGTTTACCTTACTAGGCATCATCTTTTTTACTAAATCAAATTACGGTATCATTGTTTGGCCATTCCTATTAGGACTCATTGTGGTCATGGTATTGGAAAAGCAAATACGGTGGTGGACAGGTTTACTTTATGTCTGTTTTATTGTGCTTGGATTGATTGTTTGGGCGGCATATTTACATACCAACTTGCTTTTGTATTGTACTTCAAGCCTTCATATAATCGCAACTTACAACGCCGGGATGTCGGTATACCCGGAAGCTTATGAAAAATTAACGGCGATTACTTATGCGATTTTTTCCTTGCAACTCCTTATATCGATTTACGTGGTTTATCGTACCTCTAAGCAATCTTGGCGAGCATATTTTTTAATTGCGACAGGATTGGGTATTTCATTCGTTTTATTGAAATACAGTTTTGTGCGGGCGGATTCAGGTCATTTTACAGCATACATCAAATTGATGACGTATGTCTGTGTTTTGATTTATGTATTCTCGGAGCATAAGGTTCTCAAGCGGGTTTATCTAGGGTTCATGCCCTTGCTTTTCCTGCTCTATGTGCTGATTTATGCGCCTTTGGTTGGATATACACAACTCGGAATTTGGCATGGAATCAAATATCGGCCATTAATTTTAACTTATTACTTAAAAGGAACGCGGGAAGTTGCCAAAGAGCGCCCGAAACTGCCAGCATCTTTTATCGCTAAAATTAAAAATCAGCCAGTAGATGTATTTCCCTTTGAAATTTCATCGATTTATAATAGTCAGTTGAATTATGCACCACGGCCAACTTTACAATCTTATGTGGCTGCAGATCGATATTTAGATAGTTTAAATGAAGTGCATTTGGCATCAAAAAATGCGCCCCCATTTATCATCTATAGCTTGGAAAAGTCGAAGTTAAAATACCCATGGTCAGAAGAATTGTTAAGTCAAAAGGCTTTGTTTGAACATTATCGCATAGTGGATTCGAATGATTCCTTATTGTTGTTTAAGCGGCAGCACAATGCTCGTAAACTACGTTTGGTGTTTACCCGGCATTCCAAACATCGTATCGGGGATAAAATAACACTTGGCGATTTGCAATCTGGATATTTGCGTGAAACCACTTTCGAAACATCGTATAGTACCCTAGGGAATTTGGCCAATCTGCTGTTTCAGCCTCCCCAATTATTGGCAGAATTGTCTTCGGTAAATTCATGCGAAAAAGTACGAATCGCACCTAATTTATTGAAGAAGGGCTTTTGGTCAAATCAGTTAGTTTTAAATTTAGCCCAAGCTAAACAATTTTATCTTCAAGAAGTAGATTCATCAGCTAATTTAAAGTCTATAAAATTTCGTGATGCCTATTTTTTTTCAGGTGGTTTCAAGCCTGAAATTTTGGTGCGCCATCGGTATTACCGGATAGAATAACTACAAATGCCTTGTGAATCCACGGGCTAATGGTAAATTTGTTGAAATTCTAGGTGCATGAACCAAATTACGGCAATCATTTTGACGTTTAATGAAGAGAAACATATTGCTCGCTGTATTAAAAGCCTGCAATCCGTTTGCTCACGTATCTGCATCATTGATTCTTTCTCCACAGATCATACCATTCAAATTGCTCAAGATTTAGGGGCTGAAGTTTACTCGCATGTATGGGAAAATAATTACGCCAAGCAGCTAAATTGGGGTATTCAGGAGGCGAAAATTCAATCGGATTGGACGATGCGGATAGATGCGGATGAATATTTGACGGAAGAGTTGCAGCAAGAAATTCAGCTCAAATTGGACGGACTTTCTTCTCATATTTCAGGAATCGAATTTACTCGAAAGGTATTGTTTAAAGGTAGGTGGATTCGTTTCGGAGGTTTTTATCCGATTCATTTGTTGCGACTTTGGCGTACTGGATTAGGGGCCTGTGAACAACGTTTGATGGACGAACATATCGTGCTTTCTCAAGGGGAAACCATCCGATTTACAGAACATGTCGTGGATGAAAATCTTAATTCGATTCACTGGTGGGTAACGAAACACAATAATTATGCTCGTCGAGAAGCTGCCGACGCACTAAATCAAAAATATCAATTTTCTTATACAACGGATTTGTCTGCAGCAGGAAATAGTCAAGCACATACGAAAAGAACAGCCAAGAATAGTTTCTACAACCGAATGCCGCTGGGATTGCGAGCATTGGCATATTTTATTTTTCGCTTTATATTCCAATTGGGTTTTTTAGATCATCCGAAAGTCTGGGTGTTTCATTTTATGCAAGGGCTTTGGTATCGTTTACTTGTCGATGTAACTATTTATGAAGCTGAAAAATCTGCACAAGGAGATCCCATACGCCTGAAAAATATCATCACGACGGATTGGAAAATTGACTGTTAGCATGAATCAAAAAGAACATTTATTGCATTTGTGTTCCTATTCTTATGAATCAGGAGGGCCTGCAAGTGTTATTTTGAATCATTCCCGGTTTCAAGTTGAATCAGGAATGGATGTGACTATCGCGAGTTCCATGGATCGTGCTCATCATCCATATCCAACCGCACCGGGTGTCCAACTGGAAATATTTAATCAGAGTGTTTTTTCTCGAATTCTCTCCGAATTCTCATGGTCATTGTTGTTTTGGTTCATTCGAAAACGTAATACTTTTCATTATGTGCACATCCATGGACTTTGGTACTTTGGTGCGCTTTTACCTTTCTTAGTTCCCAATAAGGCGAAGAAAATAGTTACGGTTCATGGCTTTTTAGACCCTTATGCGTGGAGTCGTTCCGCATGGAAAAAAAAGTTGCTGTGGAATTTGATGCAAAAACGCTTTTTGCTTCAAGCTGATATGATTCATGTGATAAGTCGGGAAGAGGAACAGATCCTCTTAAATTTATTCCCTGATTTGCGTTCTAAAATCGTATTTATTCCAAATGGAATTGTAGACCCCAAGTCACAGTCTCATGCAAAACCTTCGCCTGAATTTGTTTTGCAGTTGGCAGAAATTAAAGCTAAGTCACCCTTTGTGTTTTTATTCTTGAGTCGGATCAATCGGAAAAAAGGGCTTGATATTTTGGTAGGAGCCTTTGATAAATTATCTCTTCAGCATGGAAAAGATGTTCATCTTATCATTGCTGGGCCTCAAGATGATTATTCGGATGCTTTAGCTGGTCAGCTGTCAACTTACACCCATCAAAATATCGCGTTGTTTGATGTTGTTACCGGTGCGAATAAGGCCTACTTATTCGCCCAAATTGATGGGTTTATTTTGCCTAGTTATTCCGAAGGTTTCTCTATTGCGGCCTTGGAAGCGCTTGCTTATAGTAAACCCTGTATTTTGAGTACGCGTATCGGTTTTGCGACGGAATTACTCGCGGCGGATGCGGCAATGATCTGTGAGCCAAAACAAGAAGATGTTTTTCAGGCCATGAAAACACTTGTTACAGACTTGAATTTGCAAAAACGCTTAGCTTTGAATGCCCGTTCCTTGTTTTTAGCTGATTATCAAATTGAGCGGGTAGCTTCTGATTTTATGATGGCAATAAAACAAGTTTAAATTGTTATTATTGAGGAAATTTTTGATTAGCTATGCGCATACTCAAGTATTTTCTCCCCTTTATATTATTTGCAGGCGCTTGGATTTCCTATCATTCTATCGGTATAGCTTGCTGGATTAGTATACTTTTTAGTTTCCTATTTATTCCATTGGCAGAATTATTCTTACCAGCAGATGAAAGTAATTTGTCTGAATCGGATGAAATTGCTGCTAAAAATAATCCGTTCTACGATGGGGTGCTTTATGTTGCATTTGTCATGCATCTGGTTTGTCTTTATGCTTTTTTAGATCAAGTAGCTTCCGAAGCGATCACAACGCAGGACCGCTTGGGCCGCATCTTAACGGCAGGATTATTGGCCGGCATTTTTGGGATTAATTTGGCGCATGAATTAGGGCATCGTAGCATAAAGGTAGAACAAGGAATGTCTAAAATTTTACTCGCAACGAGTTTATATATGCATTTTTTTATTGAGCATAATCGAGGGCATCATACCCATGTGGGTACACCTGATGATCCGAGTACGGCGAAATACAGACAAAGCATATTTGCCTTTTATTTTCAAACGATTCCCGGTACTTACCTTAGCGCATGGCGAATCAACAATAAAATTTTAAAGAATCAACAAGCAGGTTTTTTCTCGATTCAAAATGAAATGTTACTTTTTCATCTTTTTCAGGGGCTTTTGCTTGTGGGAATTTATGGGATGTGGGGATTAGCTACTTTGGGCTATTTTTTAGTAGCGGCTTGCATCGGTATATTGCTTCTGGAGTCCGTGAACTACATTGAGCATTACGGATTAATGCGCGAATTGAATAAGTCAAATCGATATGGGCGGGTTCAACCGGAACATTCTTGGAATAGTAATCATTTGCTTGGTCGCATACTTTTATTCGAATTGAGCCGTCATAGTGATCATCATTATTTAGCCTCCCGAAAATACCAGGTATTACGTCATCATGCAGGTGCCCCACAGATGCCTACGGGCTATCCAGGTATGTTGATTTTGGCCCTGATTCCTCCACTTTATTTTGTGGTCATGGACCGACAAATGCGAAAATATGGTGTGTTAGAATGATCGAACAGCTTTTACAAAGCATTTAAAATCTTTGAAGTAAGAAGCTTGGAGACCTGTTTGAAGGTTGTGTGTCCAAGCATTTTGTTTATCTACTTCTGTTGACGTCCAATACCAAGAAGATTGGAAAATGCTTCCTCCACCTACTTTTTTAAGATTCAATTTGGGATGTATCAATTCAAATTCTTCTTTGGTAGGTAAACGCCAATCCGAAAATCCTCCTGTTTGTAAAGTATCACAAGCTTTTTGCGCTTCATTGTAATCTAGTTTACCCAAGTTTTCCACGGTCGCGATTAACCCGTGTCCATTTTTTTCGAAAATTACATAGCCCCCATTTTTAATCAATGGTAGCTTTTTGTTAGGGCTTTGAGCTGATGTGCTCAGGAAACAGAAAGAAAGGATACTGAATATGAATAAGTTACGAATTTTCATCGAATGTAGTTTGTTGGTAATATCTTTCAAAATTAGATAAAATATGTCTTAGAGGAAATTAATTTGGATTTTTATCGTTAGAAAGGAGAGATAAATTTGAAATAAAATTTGTATTATTGTAATAACCCTAGATATACATCTGTTCGTAGATGAAAAAACGATTATTTTATTTTAGTGTTTTAGTCTTAAGCGTCTTCATTGTTAAACCGTTTGAAATGCTTGGTCAGCAAACGGTCAAATTAACCGACCCCTACGAACATTTTCGTCATGCTAAGTTGTTGTTTGATTCCAATAACTTTCCTGCTGCACAGGAAGAATTTCGGTTTTACTTAAAAACCTTGCAAGAAAATCCTTCCTCGTTAATTTCAGAGCGAACCAGCGTAGAATATTTTATCGCCATGTGTTCGATTTATTCGATGCGTCCTGAAGCTGAGATTCAAGCGGTTAAGTTTGTGGCTGATCACCCAGAAAGTCCATTTTCGGCTAAATTGATTACTGAAATTGGTGTGTTTTATTATGAGACAGGGGACTGGGCGCGGGCTATTAAGTACTTAAGTAATTCCGCTCAAACGAATTTAGAGCATAAATATTACTTAGCGGTTTCTTATTATAAATCGAGTCAGTACAAGGAGGCTTTAGCTCTTTTTAATCTCTTGAAATTTGAGTCGGAGGATGAATATTCCTTGCCTGCTGCATATTATGCAGGGGTGATGCATTTTCATGCCGAAAAATTCGACCAGGCCATTGAAGATTTTAAATTAGCTAGTGCTGATCCCAAATATGCCACAGAGGCACCCGTTTGGATCAGTTCTGCTTATATGAAATTAAATCGATACAATGATTTGATTGGCTATGTTAAGCCTATATTGGCTGATAGTTCTTACCAACAATCCTCTGGAAATTTAGCATCGATTATTGCTGAGTTGCAGTTCCAAAAACAAGATTTTGTGAATGCTGCCAAGAGTTACGCAGTTGTGAAATTGAAATCGCCTTCGATGATGACGCGCGAGAGAAGCTACAAACACGCATTTTCGTTGTATAAATCCAAGCAGTTGGATGAGGCACTCACCTTATTGGCCTCGATCGACAAGTCTTCGGATTCCATAGGGCAGGAGATGGCTAAAACGCGCGCTTTGATATTAGTAGACCAACAAAAATGGGAACTAGCGTATCAAGCGCTACAAGAAGTTGCTTCGATGTCCTTCAATAAAGAATTGGCTGATGAGTCATATTTGATGTACTTAAGTTTGCTGCAGCAAAACCAACAGTGGGCTACATTACTGAAGGAGATTAAAGCGTACCAGAAGCGTGTTCCTCAAAATAAACATGGGGAAATGTTGGTTTCATTAGCCATAGATGCACTTCAGAAACAAGCAAGTTTGTCAGCTATGGAAGATTTTATGTTGAATTTTCCGGTTGGGAAAGTGAAATTCCAAGAACTTTATCAAGCCACTTGTTATCAAATAGCGTCAAAGGCTTATGATAAACAAGAAGATCGAAAAGCTATTACCTACTTTAAGAAATCACTTGACTTTTCTGTCAATCGCGAGATGGCTTGGTATGCGCGCTATGCCCTAGCTGAGATGTTAGCTCGTTCCAATAAGAATTCAGATGCAATAAAGTTATATGTTCCATTGCTTGCTGAGACGGCATTGCCTACGGGTTCTCGGGAATTAAGCCAGCGAATCCGTTTGAGTTTAGCACATTCCTTCGCATACATTACCATGTACGATCGTTCCTTGCAATATTTTGAGGAATATGTTGCCAATAAATTAGATGGCCGCCGTTCCGTGGAAGATTTACGTAATTTGGCTGAATTATCCATTGCGAAAGGAGATTTACCTGCGGGTCTCAAATATTTCGATGAAGCCATTCTTCAGAATACTCCTCAAACACCTAACTTATTGGAACGAAAAGCAACTATTCTTTTCAACCTTCGAAAATTCAAAGAGTCGGCTGAGGTATATCAAACATACCGTGCTAAATTCCCGAATGACCCACTAGCGGATAAGATGTTTTATCAAAGCAATGTAGCTTTAGCACGTTTGCAAAAAACAGAAAGTTATGCAGAAGTTATTCGAAATACGAGCCAATTTATCCAAGAGAAATCAACGACCAATCCACTTTTTGCCCCTTTCTTATTGATCAGGGCTCAAGCCTATGAGAACACAAATCAATGGTTTTTAGCCATGGATGATTATGTACAAATTGTCAGGAAGTTTACGACGGATTCCTCCGCCAAAGAGGCCATTATTGGTGCGAATGAATTATTGAAAAAAGCGGGCCGACACAGCGAGGCGATGGAATTGTATCACTTATATGCGAGCCATCATGGCGATGATCCAAGCTTAGCGGATCAATGGTTTGATATTTGTACTGAAATGTTCCAACAAGCTAAATATAAATTAGTCGTACCTGAGCTTGTTCGTTTGATTCAAGAATATCCGGCTTATGCTCAATCCGATGCATTAAATTATATGTTAGGGGTATCGACTTATCATACCAAAGATTTTGGAAATGCATTGGTTTACTTAAAGCGTAGTCAACAAGGCCTAAGCTTTGCTAATAAATCCCAATGGATGATGGCTTTGATTTATGAGGAGCAAAAACGTGCGGATTTAGCTATCAATCAATTGGTCGATTTAAAGGCTAATATTCCGTTTCAAGATACGCTCATGGTTGATGTTCAAGATAAGTTGAAGCAATTATATGGTCAGCAAAAGAAGTTTGATTTACTCAACCAGCTTTGGGCCGATTTAGATGCTTCTGATTCTTTACGTAAAAGTCTTTGGGCTCTTGAAATCGGACAGTTTGCGATCGATGCAGCTGAATTTGAAATTTCAAAAAAATGGTTTGTTAAGTCGGTCGATTTTAGCCAAGATGAAGTTGGCGCGAAAGCAGCCTTAGCATACGCAAAGGTTTTAGCTACTCAGAAAGAATATAAAAAAGCGAATGATTGGTTAGTCCTACACTTTGTTCAAGCTGATAGCCGTTTTTATCATTTACCTGATGCAACAGTTGGGCAGGCCTACCTAGCGATGGTCGATAATTTTATTCTTCTCAAGAATAATGCGCAGGCCAAAGTTATTTTGCAAAGTATTTTAGCCAACTCGTCGGATGATGCCATCAAAGTATTAGCCAAGAAAAAAATGGAGGGAATTCTATAGATGAAACAGATCATTTTACTTTTTATTGGCCTGGTTGGATTGCTTAACCTTTCCTATGCACAAGAATCCCGGATTGATCGTACTACCATTACAATACCCAACACGACGCGTGCTGTCATGAATTTGAAGGTTACAGACAGGTCGTATTTGCCCATGAAAAGCTTTGGTCAAACTGTGACGACCCCAAGGGTGATTAAACTGAAAGAATCTGCTTGGGCAATTGATTCACTGCCTAAAATAGAGGCGCCTGCTCCGCAGGAGATGCGCACGGATGAGAACAATAAAACGGCATATGGAGAGAAGTTTAAAAATGCTATTCTTTTCGGTGTAGGTAATTATGGACATTCTCTGTTTGATTTTAATGCAAGTCAAAGTGCCAAGGAAAATAAATTCTTGGGTTTGTATTTGCATCATGATGCCAACCAGTTTGGTCCTGTGATGTCAGATTATTCTGCGAGAAGTCAAAACTTAGCACGTTTGGAGAGTCGTTCCTTAGGTCGGGTGAATTATTGGGAAAGTACATTGGAGTATAAGATGTTCTCTAACTACTATTATGGTTTAGCTGAAATTCCTTCCTATGTGAAGGCTAGTGATCTTTTAGCGTCGTATACACAGATGAGTGCTAAAGGTAAATTGAGTAGTGCGAAGAAATCGGCTACAACCGATTATGAGTTGAGCATTCAAGCGGACCAATTAACCAATCCCTTAGAATTGAATGAGCGTATCATTCAAGGCCATGGCATGTATGCCCATGCAATGTCGGAAAAACTACGATTCAAGTTAGTGGGAGATTATATTTATTCTGAATACATCCCCAATGCAACCCTTCAAAAATGGAATCGTAATTTGTATCGTTTAAACCCGCATTTAGCTTATAAAAGCTCGCGCGTTAGTTTGAATGCTGGCTTTATGTTTGTGACGGAATCGGATGATCCGCTCGTCGAGAAAACGAGTGTTTTCCCCATGTTGCAGTTGGATTTTGGCGCATCCGATTACATTCACTTGTTTGGTGGAGTGGGTGGTGATGTGCAGTTTAATTCATTCCAAAGTTACTTAAAGCAAAATCCTTGGATGCGTGTGCCCAGTCAATTGAAGAATACAAATCAAGTTGGCCATGTATATGGCGGTATTAAAGGAATCGGTGGGAATAAAGTTGTGGACTTTGAAGCGCAATATGATTATGCTGAATATTCTGACTTGCCTTTCTTTGTTAATGCTGTTACGTCACCCAACAAGTTTGATGTTCAATACCGTGGGGGATTAGAGAAAATTCAAGTTACTACGATTTCTGGTAACCTTAATCTGAATTTCACATCTCAGTTTACGTCGAGTTTTAAGTTTAATCATCTTATTTATGAATTATTGGGTGTGAAGTTTCATGCACCGCATGTGCCTGCAACCAGTTTGTCTTGGATTAACTCGTGGCGTATTTCTCCTAAAATCATGATTGCCCCTGATGTGTATTGGATGAGATCACTTTACGCCTTAGAACCTGTCAAAAATCAGTTAATTCAGATGGATGATATTTTGGATGTCAATTTTAAAATAAATTACTTTATCAAACGAAATTTGAATATCGGTTTGTCAGGCAATAACCTTTTAGGTAAAAACTATCAAAAGTATTATCAATATCAGGTACAAGGCTTGAATGCAACCTTATCATTAGCTTATTCCTTCTAATATGAAATACATTCTTTCCTTCTTTG
>DKIP01000089.1:0-1448 GCA_002454335.1 Cytophagaceae bacterium UBA6715
TAATTTTTTGGAAACAACAAGTTATGCGTTTACCTTTTTCATAAAATCTTCCGACCTTTGAAAATATGAAACGTTTGAATGAGGCATGGATTGCCTATGTACTTGTATTTCTGTTGTTTGAAATCGTTTTGGTCCGATATATAACAATCTTTGATCGTTTTGATCAAATGCGGATTGTCAACAATTGGCATGCCTTTCGGTTGGATTATCTTTTTCGGGTGCTCACATTTGCAGGCGAATTGCTCATCCCAATTCTTTTGTTGATTCTTTTTATTTATAAAAAACGGTCGTGGATAAAACCCTTTTTGTTTTCATATGCTGTCTCTACGTTGATTGTTCAAGGATTGAAACATCTAGTTTTTCCTGATTCCCTACGACCTTATGCCTATTTTAAAGCGGTTGATATCCCTTGGTATTTGGTTCCTGGAGTAGAAATGAATGAATATAATAGCTTTCCTTCTGGGCACACTGCCGCGGCTTGGTTTTGTTTTATGTGGATTGCACTTTACATCAATAAACGTTGGGCCGGGTTTGCGATGGCAATTTTAGCCTGTGGGGTTGGGATTTCGCGTGTCTATTTATTTCAGCATTTTCCTGTCGACGTAGCATTTGGCGCTTTGATTGGAATGTGTATTTCATCGATTTTCTATTACATCTATCATGAAAATATTGCAGCGTAAACCATATTTGTTTTGGGCACTTGTGGGATGTTTGGTTTACATTCCTTTTTTAGGTGCGTCACAATTGTTCGATTGGGATGAAATTAATTTTGCTGAATCGGCTCGGGAAATGTTGGTGACAGGCGATTTTTTGTCTGTCCAAATTAATTTTCAACCCTTTTGGGAGAAGCCTCCTATTTTCATGTGGTTGCAGGTAATGAGCTTTCAGTTTTTTGGAACTTTTACAGAAAACGCATGGACATCCATGGAGTTTGCGGCTCGTTTCCCGAATGCCTTGGTAGGAATTGCTACCCTGTTGATTTTGTTCCGAATTGGTAAGAAACATGTTTCAGACCATTTCGGGCATTTGTGGGCCTTTTCTTATTTAGCCGCCATTACGCCACATGTGTATGCAAGTTCTGGGATTATTGATCCGCTGTTTAATCTGTTCATTTTCTTAGGAATTTACGCCTATTCGCAATTTTATGCTCAGCCTAATGCGTTACGTTGGGCCCTTGGCGCTGGAATTAGCATTGGTTTGGGGATGTTAACCAAAGGTCCTGTCGCCCTATTACTGTGGGGTGCAACATTAGTAGTTTACGGAATCTGGCAACAAGTGTGGAAGTCAAAGCCTGTCGGCCGACTGCTTTTAGGGGCTAGCCTGTCGGGGATTATTGCTGTAATGCTTTTTGCCTCTTGGTATGCCATGATCATCATGAAGTTCGGTTGGGGAATTTGGGATGATTTTGTGGCGTATCAGATTCGCTTGATGACGACAGGCGATGCGGG
>DKIP01000089.1:1645-2590 GCA_002454335.1 Cytophagaceae bacterium UBA6715
TCTTGGTGATTTTCAGTTTGGTAAAGACCAAAATCATCCATTATTCTTCGATGTGCTGGTTGCCATTGACCTATTTTTCGGCGCAGGTGTTGAATGAATTTCATTCGGGTCAATGGACCTGGAAGCGTTCTTATTCGATCGCTTTAGGCGTATTGGGTGTGCTTTTTGGAATTGTATTAAGTTTAGTTCCGCTGATCGGGATGTATGCTGCTGAAGCGTCTGTTTACATTCAGGATGAATTTGTGCGTTCGAATTTACAGGCCCCCGTTTACTGGGTGGGTTGGGAATGGCTGATTGGTTTCGCATTCATCGTGCTCGTAGTTATGGACTATATCTGGGGCGCAGTTTAGATTTCCAACGAATCATTCGATTAATGCTAGGAAGTGTCATGGTGATGATGTGTTTTATGGCGGTAGTTCTGCCTAAAATTGCCGGCTATACGCAGGCAACACCCATTGACTTTTATGTGTCACATGTGGGTCAAAAGGTGTACATTGAAACGGTGGGTTTTAAATCCTTTGCTCACTTATTATATTTTCAAAAGCAGGGGCCAAGTCCGGATGGGGAGGCGTTAATGAAACAATCCTCGACAGACCGTCCTACCTATTTTGTGATGAAGTCGGATGCCGAGGATCGTTTTAAGTATCATCCTCATTTGCAATTAATCAAAGAGGAGAATGGGTTTTTATTCTATAAACACGTGAATTAGTTTCCTTTCGGAAAGAAGAACGCGCCTTCGATGGCTGCATTTTCATCGGAATCAGAACCATGGATGGCGTTTGAACTTAGTGAGCGAGCGAAACGCTTACGAATAGTTCCTTCTGCTGCTTTCGCTGGGTCTGTGGCACCGATCAACTCGCGGAAATCTACCACAGCATTTTCTTTTTCCAAAATCATGGGAATGATGGGATTGGAAGACATGTATTCACACAATTCGCCATAAAA
>DKIP01000089.1:2749-10901 GCA_002454335.1 Cytophagaceae bacterium UBA6715
ATGATAGGCCCTGTAAACCCGTCTAAGACTGCGTCGGGCTTAATCATGGTAAATGTTCTATTTGTTGGCATTACGTTTTTTTTACAAATTTATCTCTAACTTTGCGAACGCCCAAATTTGTCGGGCGATACGATTTTTTATGTCTTCGATTTCTGCGCTTCGCGCTCTATTAATTCCTGGTCAATCCGTTGTCATTACGACGCACTTTAATCCAGATTCGGATGCTATTGGTTCGAGTTTAGCTTGGCAGAAGTATTTGATAAAGAAAGGTTTGCGCGTGGATGTGGTTATTCCGTCCGCTTTGTCTCGGAATTTAACCTGGATGCCTGGGGCGGATGCGGTGTTAGATTTCGAAAATGTTCTACATAAGTCGACGATTGAGGAGAAAATTGCTTCGGCCGATTGGATATTTTGTTTGGATTTTTCGGGCATGCAGCGTTTGCATGGCTTGGCGAATTGGGTAAAATCTGCCCGTTGTCAGAAAGTGGTCATTGATCATCATTTGGATCCAGAGGATTTTGCAGATTATTATTATCACCGGACAATTGCGGCATCAACTTGCGAATTGATTTTTGATTTAATCAGCGAATGGGGGGATGAAGCTTTGATTGATTCGGAAATGGGCGAATGTATGTATTCGGGAATTATGACGGATACAGGTTCATTTCGGCATCCGAATACGACGGCACATGTACATGAGGTTGTTGCAGCATTGATCAATAAGGGAGTTAATACGAATGCCGTTCATCGGAAAGTATTTGATTCGGCGAGTTTGCATCGTTTACGCTTTCTGGGACATGTATTGGCAAACCGTTTGGAATACTTACCAGATTACCATTTGGCATTAATGTGGATTACCGAGGAAGATCAAAAGCAATTTAATTCACAGGCAGGCGATACGGAGGGGATGGTGAATTATGGCTTGCAGCTTGCGGGGGCGGTTTGGTCTATTTGTATGATCCAACGGCCTGATGGGGTTAAATTGTCGTTCCGCTCGATTGAGCCGTTTGCTGTCAATACATTTGCCTCGACGTATTTTGAAGGTGGCGGTCATAAAAATGCATCTGGAGGAAGATTTTCTTCGGGTGGGATTGAACAGGCGAAGGAAAAATTAAAGGAAGTGTTACCTTTGTATCTTTCTGAGATAAAACGAGTTAAAAATTTATAAAATATAAACAAATAATCATGCGTAAATCGATTGGATTACTAGCTGTAGCTGCTGCGATGGTAGTGGGATGTGGCAAAGACAAAGTAGAAGTTATAGAGGGAGTGAAGATTCAAATTCACGAACACGATGACAAGGCACAAAAATTGAAGGATGGTGATATCATTACGTTTGATTTAGTGATTCGTAACGGAGCGGATTCTGTTTTACAGGATACGCACAAGGAAGGCCAACCGGGTAAAGGGATGATTCAGGCACCACAAGCGGCTCCAGGAGCATTCAAAGGCACATTTGAAAATGGTTTACGTTTATTGTCCGTAGGTGATTCTGCGACAATTTTAGTGCCTATTGATAGTTTAATCAAGACTGTTCAAGCTCCATTGCCTCCTTTCTTGAAGCCAGGAACAGATTTGAAATATTCCGTACGTATTTTGAAAGTTCAATCGAAAGGTGAATTTGAAAAAGAGATGGAAGCCCAAGCGGCGGTTGCCAAGAAAAATGCGGCGAAGATGATTGCCCAAGAGCCTGCTTTAATCTCGGCTTACATTGCGAAGACTGGAAAAACATTTCAAAAGACAGCTTCTGGGTTGAATTATTCGATTGAAAAAGCGGGTTCAGGACCTTCGCCTAAAATGGGTGAAACATGGGTAGTGAATTACCGTGGTACGTTTTTGAATGGGAAAGAGTTTGATAAAGGAAGCGCAGCTGAAATGCCATTGGGTCAAATGATTCCAGGTTTTAATGAGGCTTTAACATTGATGAAAGCAGGAGGTAAAGCTACCTTTGTGATCCCTTCGCCAATTGCTTACGGAGATCAGCCTCGCGGCCCGATTCCAGCGAACTCGGTGTTGGTATTTGAATTAGAAGTTCTTTCAAAGAAATAAATTTCTTTAATTTTAAGGTCATTGATACGAAATGCTAACCTAAATCGTTAGCATTTCGTTGGTTAATTGGGTTTCATGTTAAATCAAAGTAGTTTGAAAAAGGTAGTATTTGCATTCGGAATTTTACTCGCCATGACATCTTGTTTGTCTGATGTTGAGTTAGCCGATGAGGCGAAAGCTAAGGAGAGTCAAGCGCAAATCTTGTCTTACTTTGCGAAGTTGAATCAAAATCCTATCGCCATGGAAGATGGGGCGTATTATTTTGTTACGAAGCCAAACGTAGGGGGTGAAACTGCTGCTAAGGGAGATACAATAAAAATGCGTTATGTTTTATCTAACTTGTTAACGGGCGAAGTATTGGATAGTACAAAAAACCCTTTGGTGTATCAATATGGTTATTTGAATCCCGTTTATTCTAAATTAATGGCATACCTTAAAGAAGGGGAGCAAGCAGTGATGGCGATTCCTGGGACTTCACAAAGTTTTCCCGGATTACCTGCTTACACACCTTTGAAAGTTCTTGTGAAAGATTATGTGGTTCGTAGTCAGAATGATCAGATTGAAGATTTTATCGCAAATAAAAAATTAACTGTTACGACGAAGGAGGCCAATGGGCTTCGATATATCCGACTAAATCCGGGAACTGGGGATTTGCCCACGAATGGCCAGGTAGTGAAGTTGAAGTACACGGGTCGTTTCTTAAATGGTTTTGCTTTTGACGGGAATATGGCGCGCACGGATAGCTTTTCAGTGACAATTGGCGGGACGTCAACGGTTATTGGTTTTCAAATGGGAATTGAGAAAATGCGCTTAGGAGAGCGTGCGATATTGGTTTTCCCATCATCCATAGGTTACGGAGAAAAAGGTTCTGGTTCTACCATTCCAGGATTTACTCCACTTTCATTTGAAATTTATGTTGCCAAAATTCAATAAGATGAAATTACTTTATTTGTATTTATTGTTGAGTGTAAGTTTGCTGTCTAGTTGTGCATTTAATGAAATAAACCAACAAACAGAACAGGAAGAAAACGCAATTCAAAAGTACATTAAGGATCGTAGTTTGACGATGCAGAAGACTGCGGATGGGATGTATTATTCGAAAGATACGAAGGCATCCACAGGAAAGTCGGCCTCAGTCTCCGATTTAATCAAGTTTCATTACAAAATGACCTTGTTGGATGGAACTTTGATTGATTCTACGAATCGTGTGTTGAATCAATTTAAAGCGGAAGTATGGGGGACAAAAGCTACCGTATTTACGTTGCCATTAAGTAATTTAAAGGAAGGTGAGTCTGGTATATTTATTTTGCCATCCTCCTTGGCCTTTGGGGGTAGTTCTTTCGGAAATGTTCCTGCTTATTCTACCATTCGAATTGATATTACGGTGACTGGGATTCGCACGGAAGCTGAACAAATTAGCGATATGAAAGTGGCATATGGAATGGAAAATGCGGAGCTGACTACCTCGGGAATGCTCTTTAAAAAGCTAGTTGAGAAGCCAGCTGCGGCCCAAGTTTTGGTTGGTCAAAATGTTGTCGTTAGCTACGTAGGGAAGTTTGGGTATGGCGTTTTGCAACAAGATTCGGCGGGGAAATGGTTTTATAGTCCTACCTTCGGATCGGGGACGATTGGCTCTGCAGCAAGTGCATACTATGCTGGGTCTGGCAATTTAATTGCAGGTTTTGAGGAGGCTGTAATGAAGTTACGGATTGGGGAGAAGGCATCGATTATACTTCCGTATAAGTTAGCTTATGGAACCTCGGGAAATTCTGCAATTCCAGGTTATTCTCCACTTTATTTTGAGATAGAAATTATATCAGCTCAGTAATGAAGCAAAAGTCTCGCTTGTATTTAGCTACACAAAATAAACATAAGGTTGACGAAATAAAAGATCTCCTAGGGGATCTTTTTGACATTCACACGGTTTATGAATTGGGTTTAAGTGAAGAAATTCCGGAAACGGGGAATACCCTTCAGGAAAATTCCAAACAGAAGGCTGAATACATTGCGGAGCGTTATCAAGTGACCTGTCTGGCAGATGATTCTGGATTGGAGGTAAATGCTTTGGGTGGGCAGCCTGGTGTTTACTCAGCTCGTTACGCGGGAGAGTCGAAAGATGATATGGCTAATATGAGTAAATTGATTCAAGCGCTTCAGGGAATTTCTGATCGGTCAGCGCGATTTGTGACCGTTTTAACATTGCATCATGCAGGCCAATTCCAAAGTTTCGAAGGGGAGGTCATCGGTGATATTTTAACAGCCCCAAGAGGTGAAAATGGATTTGGTTATGACCCCATTTTTCAACCCAAGGGATTTAATCGGACATTTGCTGAAATGTCCATGGATGAAAAAAATCAATTAGCACATCGTGCACGCGCTATTCAAAAATTCAAATCCTACGTTGAGCAAACCGGATTTTTCGGTAACAATTAGCGGATTTGTCCTTGCAATTAGTATTTTTGGATGTTATTACCCTAGTGTTCATGTTCAAACGAAGTGGTCTAGTTAGACTTCTACTTTTCTTCTTATTCTTTGGTCAGGCGGCTTTTGCGCAAGTGGTCATCAAAGGCCGCGTGACGGATGCTGCCAATGGCGATCCTATTCCCTTTGCTTCAGTTGGGGTTTTGGGTTTAAATTATGGAACTACAACCAACTTTCAAGGGGAGTTTACCTTGCATGCGAAATCGATGACTGATTCGCTTTTTGCTTCGGTAGTAGGGTATAGAAAGCGGATTAAATGGGTAGATAAAAAATTAAAAGTACTTGAGCTCGATTTTCAATTGGAGTCAGCGACGAAAGAGATGGCTGAAGTACTTGTTTATTCTGGGGAAAATCCCGCATTTAAGATTCTGCGTAATGTATTGAAGCATCGAGAAAGAAATGATCGAAGCAAGCTCGAGTCTTACGAATATTCTTCTTACTCCAAGATGGAACTGGATGTGGATAACATTTCAGATAAATTCAAGGATCGAAAGGTTATGAAAGATATTTCTGATGCTGTCCGGAAGTTTGAGAAGTTAGCTGGCGAAGACGGTAAATTAATCATACCCACCTACATTTCGGAATCCATCAGTAAATTTTATTACCGGGAATCACCCCAACGTAAGCGGGAGCATGTGTTAAAAACGAATATCAAGGGAGTTGGGGTAAAAGAGGGTAGCGTTATATCGCAGTTGGTCGGGGGAAATTTAGTCGCGAATTATAATTTTTATCAATCCTATGTGTCTTTTTTTGGCAAGGATTTTGCGAGCCCGATTGGTGATAATTGGAAGGGCAATTATACGTATTTCTTGGGTGACACGGTAAAGGTGGATGGTCGAGTTTGTTATCAACTTGACTTCGACCCCCGCAATCCAATGGATCTAGTATTTACCGGCCAAATGTGGATTGATACGACCTCCTTTGCATTGGTTCAGATTGAAGCATCTGTGGATAAATCTGCTAATTTAAATTTCATCGATAAGATTAAGATTTCACAGGAATTAGAACAAACCGAAACGGGTGCTTGGTTGCCAGCGAAGACACGTTTTTTGATTGATATCGAGGAGATTACCAAAAATTCAGCAGGAATGTTGTTGAAGATGTACATCTCCAATAAAGATTTTGTTGTCAATAAGCCACATCCCCTCTCGTTTTATGATTTGGCCTCTGAGGTAGCCGAAGACGCGAAAGAACCCGATCCGAATTTTTGGAAATATGCACGCCACGAGCCTTTAAGTAGGCAAGATTTAATTGCCTCTTCGTTAATTGATTCGGTTAAGAATTTACCTGTTGTACGTAGCTATGTGGAGATTGCCGAAATTGTCGTGAGTGGATTTAAGAAGTTCAATGACATTGAAGTGGGACCTTATATTAGTAGTTTCGCGATAAATAAAATTGAAGGAGCGCGTTTCCGTTTGGGATTTCGGACGAATGCCAACTTTGACAAAAACTGGATTTTGCGTGGGAATGTCGGCTTTGGGACGAAGGATTTAGTTCCTAAATATTCGGCGGAGATTGATTATTTATTCTCGAAGAAGAAATGGACGATGGCGGGAATCCGACATAGCTATGATATTGAGCGGGTGGGATTGACTCCGGAGTTGATTGGGGACAATAAACTGTTTTATGCATTTACCCGTTGGGGAGCATTTTCTGGGGCGTTTTTTCGTCGGGAAAGTGAGGCATTTTTTACAACAGAGCTGATAAAAGGCTTGAGTATTACAAGTTCATTAAATACGCGGTCCTTCGATCCCTTGTTTAGGTTTCAGTTTCGTTTAAATCCTGAAATGGGCAAGTTATCTCCAGTTCAAGATTACTACCAAGACTCTTTTTTTACGTTGGAAGCACGCTTCGCCCGAAATGAAACATATATCATGAATGGGAACGAAAAGATCACCTTGGCCACCAAGCGAATTCCTGTTGTTACCTTTAAATACCAACGAGGCTTGAAAGGTTTTTTGGGGGGGAATTTTGATTATGAACGTTTTACATTGAAAGCCTATCAAACTTTCCGTTTGGGGAAATTGGGTCGAGCTGATTATACCTTCACCGCGGGCTATACTCCTTCAAATTTGCCAGCACCCTTGTTGTTTCCACATTTAGGGAATGAGACATTTTTCTTTGTTCGTAGTGCGTTCTCTACGATGAATTATTTCGAGTTTGTCAGTGATCAATATGCCTCATTGCAATATAATCACAATTTTGAAGGGCTATTGTTTAACCGATTACCTTTGATCAAAAAATTGAAATGGCGTTTTATTGCTAGCTCAAATATCTTGATGGGTAGTCAGCGAAATTCGAATCGTGAAATTATGAAGGATGTGAACAATCCGTTGAAATCTAAGTTTTTGGACCAATATGCTTTTGATTCCTTAGATCCCAACAAGCCATTTGTGGAGGTGGGGTATGGAATTGATAATATTTTTAAAATATTACGTGTTCAAGCATTCCATCGTTTGACGTATTTAGATCATGGTAATCCGCAACGTTTTCGGTTGATGGCATCGATTAACTTCTCGTTTTAATCTATGTTTTTGGTATATTATTAAGATGAAAATTTAAACATTTCAAGAACTTTTTTGAACTTCTTGATTTTGGTATGTATCGGACCTATATTTGAAAATCGGCACGAAAATGCCTTAAAACGAATTATGATATTTATTATTGCAGGCCTTTCTATTTTGAGTTATCTATTGGGTTCAATCCCAACTGCAATTTGGTATGGAACAAATTACCACGGAATCGATATTCGTACGCAGGGGAGCGGGAATGCAGGAGCGACAAACACATTTCGTGTATTGGGAAAGAAAGCTGGAAGTATCGTATTGTTTGTGGATGCACTGAAGGGTTTTATAGCTACGGGTTTAGCGGCCGTACTTTTTTACTTTCATCTAATCGATTGGCAAACTTGTGTCACATTGAAGATTTTCTTTGGCTTTTTAGCTATCATTGGTCACTTACTGCCGGTTTTTTGTGATTTTAAGGGAGGTAAAGGAGTAGCGACAACCTTGGGCATGGTATTAGCGTTGCATCCCATGGCTGCGTTGGTGAGTATCCTAGTTTTCTTAATTGTTTTTGGAATATCTCACTTTGTCTCTTTGGGATCTATGGTCGCTTCGATCGTCTTTCCTTTGTTATTGACTTTCAGTGTATTTGGAGAAGAGATTCCGACTCTCATCTATTTTGGCTATTTCATCGCCTTTCTTGTTGTATTTACGCATCGCATGAATATTGTTCGGATCTTTCAAGGAACTGAAAATCGCATGTATCTCATCCCTTCAAAGAAGTAAAGCCTCGGTTTATTTTTTTATATTTGTTCGTGGAATTCTAATTCATTCCGCCTACATGATATGACACAAACTCAACAATATATCGACGCGAATCGCGATCGTTTTTTAGCTGAACTACTCGACTTTTTACGTATTCCTTCTATCTCTGCGGATCCAGCCTATGCCGGCTCTGTTCGTCAAACGGCCGAATGGGTGGCTGATAATCTTCGAAAAGCAGGTGCCGACCATGTTCGCCTAGAAGAAACAGCGGGTTTCCCAATTGTTTATGGGGAAAAAATGGTGGATCCTTCTGCACCTACCGTATTGGTTTATGGGCATTACGATGTGCAGCC
>DKIP01000089.1:11024-27546 GCA_002454335.1 Cytophagaceae bacterium UBA6715
GCCTTTGAGGCTATGTTGGCCTCTGGCGAATTAGCCTGCAATGTAAAATTTATGATTGAGGGGGAAGAGGAAGTAGGTTCGGATAATTTGGGACTATTTGTTGCTTCAAACAAGGACTTATTGAAGGCCGATGTTATTTTGATTTCTGATACGGCCATTATTGCGAATGATATTCCTTCGATTGATGTGGGATTGCGCGGCTTAAGTTACATGGAGGTGGCAGTTCAGGGGCCTAATCGAGATTTACACTCAGGGGTATATGGTGGAGCTGTTGCCAATCCAATTAATATATTATGTCAAATGATTGCCTCATTGCACGATGAGTTTAATCATATCACCATCCCAGGATTTTATGATGGTGTGTTAGAGTTGAGCGCTTCTGATCGTGCTGCAATGGCACAGACGCCATTTGATTTAGAGGCCTATCAACAAGATTTAGGAATCCAGTCGGTACATGGTGAAAAAGGATACTCCACGATTGAGCGAGCATCTATTCGCCCTACATTAGACGTGAATGGAATTTGGGGAGGCTATACCGGTGAGGGTGCAAAAACGGTTTTGCCGTCGATGGCTTATGCGAAAATATCAATGCGTTTAGTGCCCAATCAAAGTTCAGAGGAAATTACTCGGTTATTTACTGAGCACTTTTTGTCTATTGCTCCAAAAGGAGTAAAGGTAACGGTTAAGGCACATCATGGGGGCGAAGCTTATTTAATGCCTACGGATAGTATTGCCTATCAGGCTGCTTCGGATGCATTAGCCACTACTTTTGGTAAAGAGCCGGTGCCAACTCGCGGTGGCGGTAGTATTCCAATTGTTGCTTTGTTTGAAAAAGAGTTAGGTGTGAAGTCGATATTGATGGGTTTTGGTCTGGATACGGATGCGATTCATTCACCAAACGAGCATTATGGCTTGTTTAATTTTTACAAAGGCATCGAGACAATTCCACATTTCTTCTCAAACTATAAGCAATTATCTCAATAAGATGGCAGAGAATTTAACATTATTGGCTACTGAATCCGCGTCACGTTATGAGGATTTAGAGAAGCAAACGGTGGAGACCTTATTGCGTCAAATCAATGCCGAAGATAAAACGGTTCCTTTGGCTGTGGAACAAGTTATTCCGAATATTGAGGCCTTGGTGAATCAAATTGTTCCACGCATGGAGCAAGGAGGTCGATTGTTTTATATTGGGGCAGGAACATCGGGTCGTTTAGGAGTAGTTGACGCGTCGGAATGTCCACCTACTTATGGAGTTCCGTTTGATATGGTGATTGGTATTATTGCGGGAGGTGATGGCGCAATTCGAAAGGCTGTAGAGAATGCGGAGGACGATCCTGTTCAGGCTTGGATAGATATGGAGCAATATGACATTGGTCCCTTAGATTCGGTGATTGGTATTGCGGCATCTGGTCGGACACCTTATGTGATTGGTGGTTTAAAGGAAGCGAATGCTCGCGGAATTCTAACGGGCTGTATCGTTTGCAATGGAGGGAGTCCGATAGCGGCGGAAGCTAAATATCCTGTGGAAGTGCTTGTAGGGCCAGAATATGTGACAGGAAGTACGCGCATGAAGTCGGGGACTGCGCAAAAATTAGTCTTGAATATGATCTCAACAGCCGTAATGATTCGCTTGGGTCGTGTGCGCGGGAACAAGATGGTTGATATGCAATTGAGCAATCATAAGTTGGTCTTACGCGCGATACGCATGGTTTGTGAGGCTGCAGGAGTTAGTGAAGAAGTGGCTGCCGATTTGTTGGAAAAACACGGAAGTGTCAGAAATGCGGTAGATTCTGTTGTGAAGGGATAGAATTTTCCCGAAAAAGCATTAATTTGCCCTCAATTAGGGCTTATCCTCAAAAGTATATACGTAAATAACATATGAAAACTATCTCTAAATTTATTATGACCGTGGCACTAGGTGTGGCTGCGGTTGGATTCGAGGCGAAAGCTGAAGATTTTCCGGCTGATATCAAGCCATTGATGCAAAAGTATACATGTTTTGCATGCCATAAAGTGGATGCACGTTTAGTAGGCCCTGCATACAAAGATGTTGCTAAGAAGAAATATTCGGTTGATAAGATTGTTTCCTTGATTGCGAAACCACAACCTTCAAACTGGCCTGGTTACCCTCCAATGGCACCTATGACCAATGTACCGAAAGAAGATGCGGTTAAATTAGCGAAGTATATTATCTCGTTGAAATAAGCAAATCTGAACTGAAATGAAAAAGACCTCGATGCCAATCGAGGTCTTTTTTTTATAGTGTTTTGGTCATCCAAATGTCACATCCATCGTGACCGCTATTTCCTAAGGGGCTACACAGTTTGATGAAACCTTGCTTTTCGTAAATAGAAACCGCTTTCGATAGTTCGGGCATGGATTCCAAGTAGACTTGGGTGTATCCATTTTCTTTAGCCCATTCCATGGATTTTTCCATGAGTTTTTTTCCTGTTCCAGTGCCTCGGGCATCTTTATTGACATAAAGTTTGACGAGTTCGCAGGTTCCTTCAGGGAGGTTTGCTGTAGGGAATATCCCACAGCCTCCTACGATCCGATTATTTTGTGTTGCGACGAAATAATAGGAGCGGGGCGTTTGGAATAACTCAAAAAGGGCATCAGTTGTGGGGTCGAAGTAAACAGTTCCTGGCTTGTTTGCTCCAAATTCAGTCAACGCAGCTCTAATAATTTCAGCAAGTGCGGCATTGTCTTGTGGCTCAATCGGCCGAATCGTAATGACCTCCTCCATTCGGATGATTATTTGGCTGCTTTTTTCGCTGCTGGTTTTTTTGCTGCTTTAGGTTCTTTTTCTTCCTTCTCTACTTGCTCAGCTTTAGGTGCTTTCGCAGCTTTAGCTGGGAAAAGTTCTGGAATGTACGTGAAAAGAATCAGGTACCAACTTAAGATTTTCTTGATATCGGAAGCAAAAACGCGATCTGAATCATAGTTTGGAACTACATCAGCGATGATCGCAAATAATTCTGCATCAGCTGCTTTTTTAGGCTCCAAAGGTAAAGAACCTTGGAATTTTGCATGGATCTGTAAAAACAAATCGGCAAGCGGCAACGTGCTATCTTGGTGGTCGGCCAGGTAAAGCGAAATGTCTTTCAAGACAGAGATTCTTGTTTGGCCGCCTACGACTGATTTTTGTTTTGCTGCGTCGAGTGTTTCTACGATTACCCCTGTGCGCGTAGGTTTTAACACTTTAAATAGTCCAGGTTTTCCTGAAATGTGCGCAACTTCGTTTAATAATTCCATGTGTTTATAGCTAATGATGGCTGCAAAAGTATTAAGATTTCCCTATTTTATAAGGGGATGATTGAATTAATTCCTCGATATTGGCTAAAATATCTTCTCGTCCCACGTGTTTTTCAGCTGATGTGATGAAAATTTGAGGAAGGCCATCCCATATTTCTAAGAGGTAGTTTTTGTATGCCTCTACGCTTTCATTCACTTGTTTTTGGGAAAGCTTGTCGGCTTTTGTAAACACCAAATGAAAAGGAATTTCGTGTTCGACCATGCGATTCATGAACTCGATGTCGACCGATTGAGGCTTTAAACGTATGTCAATTAAGACAAAAAGGCAAGTTAAGTTTTCGCGGTGAATGAGGTAATCAAATATCATTTTTTCGAAGTCGCGTCGCTTTTCTTTGCTCACCTTGGCAAAGCCGTATCCAGGCAAATCGACCAAGTACCATTTTTCATCAATCATGAAATGATTAATTAATTGGGTTTTTCCTGGTGTTTGGGATGTTTTGGCTAATCCTTTGTGGAAAGTAAGGGAATTAATCAAGGAGGACTTGCCTACATTCGAACGACCGATGAATGCGAATTCAGGAAAGCGAGCCGGTGGGCAGGCTTTGAAGTCGGTGTTACTAGTAACAAAACGAGCAATAAGTTGTGACATAGGAAATAATTGATAGGCAAAGGTAGGGAAAATAGTTGTCAGTTGTCAGTAGCCTGTTGACTGTGGTCAGTTGCCAGTGCTTATAATTTATAGCGACGGTCATTTTGGAAAACTGATATTCTGATTGGATTATAAGTGAAGACTTTGTGTTTTTAAAAGGTGATTTGTTTTTTGTGTTCTACAAAACCCTAACTATGAAAGTGCACAAATTTGAAGATTTAATTGTTTGGCAAAAATCAATTGTCTTCACAGTAAAGCTTTACCGGCATTTTGAAAAACACCCTGATTTTGGCTATTCAAATCAAATTAGAAGAGCTTCTGTTTCAATCTCAAATAATATTGCCGAAGGATTCGATCGGTCTACTCCTAAGGATTTTAATCGGTTTTTAAATATTGCCAAAGGCTCTTGCAGCGAGGTTAAATCGATGCTTTTTCTAGGATTTCAACTAGGTTATTTCTCGGATTTGGAGATGCATCAATATTTTACGGAGGTAGATGAAATTGGTAAAATGCTTTTCGGTTTATCTAAGTCGCTAGTGCGAAAAAACTAACTGACCACAGTCTACAGACAACTGACCACTGACTTTTTTTTCTTACCTTTGTCCCCGTATGGAAAAACTACAAAACGACCTCATCCTTCGTGCTGCGCAAGGATTATCTGTGGAACGTGTACCTGTTTGGGTGATGCGACAAGCGGGTAGAATTTTGCCTGAATACCGTGAAGTGCGTGCGAAAGCAGGTTCATTTATTGGTTTAGCGACCAATCCCGAGATGGCGGCGGAGGTAACGATCCAGCCGGTTGATCGTTTTGGCGTAGATGCTGCGATTATTTTCTCAGATATTTTGGTTGTTCCTGAAGCGATGGGTTTACCTTACTTGATGGAAGAACAAAAGGGCCCTGTCTTTCCAAATGTTATTCGTTCAAAAGCTGATTTAGCTATAATTCGTGACGCTAATCCTGAAGAGGATTTGAAATATGTCTTGGATGCCATCAAAATTGTGAAAAAAGATCTCGCAGGTCGTGTTCCTTTGATCGGTTTTGCTGGTGCTCCCTTCACCATCTTCTGTTATATGGTAGAAGGACGCGGTTCTAAAACGTTTTCTCAAGCCAAAAAAATGCTTTATGCAGAGCCCGAATTAGCTCATGCGTTATTGCAGAAAATCACCGATTCAACCATTGCTTATTTGAAAGCTCAGGTAACTGCGGGTGCGAATTTATTGCAGATTTTTGATTCTTGGGCGGGTATTTTATCCCCGGGTCAATATCGTGCATTTTCAACACCTTACTTGAAGCAGATTTGTGATGCGATTCAAGATGTGCCTGTGACGCTATTTGCCAAAGGGGCTTTCTTCGCACGTGAAGAAATGGCTCAATTAAGTTGTGCAACCATCGGCCTAGACTGGAACATGGATATCCATGAGTCACGCAAATTGGTAGGCCCCCATAAAACTTTGCAAGGAAATTTAGATCCATGTGCGCTTTACGGAGATTTCAAAACCGTTGAAGCGGAAACAAAAGCCATGTTGAAAGCCTTTGGGACACAACGTTATATCGCGAATTTAGGGCATGGCGTTTATCCGGATATTCATCCCGATAAAGTTCAATGTTTCGTGGATACGATTCAGAATTATCAAGCATAAAAAAAGGCCTCGCAATCAACGAGGCCTTTTAAATTTCAATCATTAAACTTATTTCGCTGAATAGTTCGGTGCTTCTTTCGAAATGCTCACATCATGTGGGTGACTTTCTTTTACACCTGCCGAAGTGATTTTAACGAATTTGGCATGTTGCATCGCTTCAATTGAAGAAGCTCCACAATATCCCATGCCGGCTTTTAATCCGCCAACCATTTGGTATAGAATTTCGGTTACAGAACCTTTGAACGGTACTCGACCCACAATTCCTTCCGGGACTAATTTTTTGATATCATCTTCTGCATCTTGGAAATAACGGTCTTTCGATCCATCTTCCATTGCCTCCAATGAGCCCATTCCACGGTAGGATTTGAATTTACGTCCTTCCAAAATGATCATTTCACCTGGTGCTTCATCAGTTCCTGCTAGTAAAGATCCCATCATGACTGTGCTTGCGCCCCCAGCGATAGCTTTCGCCACATCTCCAGAATAACGAATACCACCATCAGCGATGACAGGAACGTCATATTTTTGTAAAGCTTTGGCAGCTTCATAAACAGCGGTCAATTGAGGCATTCCCACACCCGCGATGATACGCGTTGTGCAAATACTTCCTGGACCAACACCTACTTTTACGGCATCCGCTCCCGCTTCTGCTAAGGCTACGGCTGCTTCGCCGGTTGCAATGTTTCCTACGATGACGTCTAGGGTAGGGAAAGATTTCTTCACCGACTTCAATGCGTCAATAACTCCTTTGGAATGTCCATGCGCTGTATCAATGCTGATGACATCTACGCCTACATTCACTAATGCTTGCACGCGATCCAATAAATCAGGCGTAACACCCACGGCAGCACCTACGCGCAGTCGGCCTAACGAATCTTTCGATGCCAATGGATGCGACTTGCGTTTTAAAATATCTTTATAGGTAATCAATCCGATTAATTTGCCGTTTTTGTCAATGATAGGCAATTTTTCGATTTTGTATTCTTGCAAAATGCTCTCAGCTTCTTCCATGCTGATACCTTCTTTGGCCGTGATCAAATTGTCTTTGGTCATGATTTCAGCCACGGGGCGTGCCGTTTGTTTTTGAAACCGCAAATCACGGTTTGTCAAAATTCCGACCAAATGTCCTTTGTCGTCAATGACTGGAATTCCGCCAATTTTGAATTCCTTCATGATGCGTTGCGCATCACCTAACGTTTGATTGTCTTTAAGGGTAACGGGATCAATGATCATTCCCGACTCCGAACGCTTTACCTTACGAACCTGTGCGGCTTGCTGGTCGATTGTCATGTTTTTGTGAATGATTCCAATTCCACCTTCTTGGGCAAGAGCAATAGCTAGGTCGGCTTCGGTCACTGTATCCATCGCCGCAGAAACGATTGGAATATTTAATGTGATGTTACGTGTTAAGCGAGATTGAGTGCTAACCTCACGAGGCAAAACCTCTGAATAAGCAGGTAATAACAATACGTCGTCGTATGTTAAGGCCTCAAAAAGAAATTTGTTGGAATCGAGCATGGCAAATAATTTGATGGAGTGTAAGAACTACTCTTATTTGCCGGACAAAATTACAGGAATTTTTTGAATTTTTTGTACCTCGCTGAAAAAATACTTGATTCGTCGAATAGGCTGATTTTTGCCTGTGATTTTTTCGTTAAAAATCTGAAATTTTAGATTTTATGCAGTAAATTGCGGCTTCATTTTATAAGCCTTTGTCATGAACTATCAACCTCAAGATTTTCTGCCGATATTTGTTCAGCTTCTGGCAGCGTTAGCCTTTATTTTCGCAACGATGTTTGCGACACATGCTTTGGGTCCTAAGCGCCATTCGGCAAGGAAGGATGATACCTTTGAGTGTGGGATTGAATCTATTGGAGATGCGCGAACGCCTATTTCAGTCAAGTACTTCTTGGTGGCGATTCTATTCGTGCTTTTTGATATTGAAATCGTTTTTATGTACCCTTGGGCGGTTAATTTCCGTGAATTGTCATGGAATGGTTTTTATGATATGCTCGTATTCATGGGTTTATTATTGGCCGGTTTCGTCTACGTAATTAAAAAAGGAATTTTAAAGTGGGAAAAATAAACATATTGGCTTAGCCGATGTTTATGTATTCAACAGATAGATAAGATATGAGTAATTCAACGGTTCAAGTTGCTGAAGCGCCTCCAGGAGTAGAGGGAGCAGGTTTTTTTGCAACGAGTTTAGATAATTTAGTCGGACTGGCTCGCGCGAATTCGCTTTGGCCTTTGCCTTTTGCAACCTCTTGTTGCGGGATTGAGTTTATGTCCACGATGGCATCGCATTACGATATTGGCCGATTTGGTGCGGAGCGTTTGAGTTTTTCTGCACGCCAAGCCGATGTATTGATGGTGATGGGTACAATTTCCAAGAAAATGGCACCTGTTGTGAAGCAAGTGTATCTTCAAATGGCTGAGCCACGTTGGGTATTGTCTGTAGGTGCATGTGCTTGTTCAGGCGGTATTTTTGATACCTATTCGGTTTTGCAAGGCATTGACCGCATTATTCCGGTGGACGTATATGTGCCTGGTTGCCCACCACGTCCTGAGCAAATTTTGGATGGCTTTATGCAAATTCAAGAATTAGCGAAAAACGAATCGACACGCCGTAGAAACGAGCCGGAATACAAGGCTTTGTTGGCATCTTACGGTATAGAATAACAATAATGGAGAATCAACAAATAACAGATGCATTGCAGGCGCAGTTTGGTGCGGATGCCGTGTATGGTGTGACTGAGTCGCATGGTATTTTGCAGTTTACAACGGGCGTAGATAACATCGTGCCGATGTTACACTATTTGTATGCGCATCCTGAATTTAAGTTTCAGTTTTTAACTGATTTGGCAGGTATTCATTTTCCAGATGCCAAAGGGCAGGAATTGGGTGTTATCTATCATTTGCACAGTTTGGAAAATAATGTGCGTTTGATGATTAAGGCCTATGCGCCGATCGAAGCGCCGCATTTCCCAACGATCACAGGTTTATACGCTGCGGCCAACTGGATGGAGCGTGAGGCATTTGATTTTTATGGAATCTTATTTGATGGTCATCCTAACTTGACTCGTATCCTGAATATGGACGAAATGGATTACCATCCGATGCGTAAGGAATATCCGTTAGAGGATGCGACGCGTCATGATAAAATTGATGAATTATTTGGACGATAAAAGCGACAAAGCATGTCAGAAGTAGCCTTAGTAAATAACCCTAATGTAGGTTTAGATAAGACGCAAAAGGGCGGTCCTTATGTAAATGAGCTATCCACGCTTAATTTAGGTCCTACGCACCCTGCCACACATGGGATCTTCCAAAACATCTTAACGATGGATGGAGAAACGATTGTGGATGCTGAACAAACTGTGGGGTATATCCACCGTGCGTTTGAAAAAATTGCAGAGCGTCGTCCTTTTTACCAAATCACGACCTTAACCGACCGGATGAACTATTGTTCAGCTCCTATTAATAATATGGGTTGGCACATGACGGTTGAGAAATTATTAGGAATTGAAGTTCCCAAGCGCGCGCAGTATATGCGAGTGATTATGATGGAGCTAGCTCGTTTAACGGATCACATCGTATGTAATTCGATTTTGGCTGTGGACACGGGAGCCTTGACAGGTTTCTTGTATGTGTACCAATGGCGCGAGTTTATCTACGAGATTTATGAAGAAATGTGCGGTGCGCGTTTGACAACCAATATGGGTCGTTTTGGGGGTATGGAGCGTGATTTTACGCCCGTTGCCATCGAAAAGATTCATAAATTGTTGAAAGAGTTACCAGCGGCTTTGAAGGAATTTGAAGGCATGGTCATGCGGAATCGTATTTTCATGGATCGTACACAAAATGTGGGTGCTATTTCCGCAGAGCGTGCCTTGAATTATGGATTTACAGGTCCGAATTTACGTGCTGCGGGTGTTGATTATGATGTACGTGCCATGAATCCATATTCTTCGTATGAAGATTTTGAATTTGATGTGCCTGTAGGAACGAAGGGTGATACCTATGATCGTTTCTTAGTGCGTGAAGAGGAGATGTGGCAAAGTTTACGCATCATCCAGCAAGCGATTGATAATCTTCCGGAAGGACCTTTTCATGCTGATGCGCCGCATTATTATTTGCCAAAGAAACAAGATGTATACCACAATATGGAAGCGTTAATCTATCACTTTAAAATTGTGATGGGTGAAATTGATGCGCCTGTAGGTGAAGTTTACCATTCGGTTGAGGGTGGTAATGGTGAATTAGGATTCTATTTGGTTTCTGATGGTGGACGGACGCCCTATCGTTTGAAATTTCGCCGCCCAGGCTATATATATTACCAAGCATTCCCTGAAATGATCAAGGGGACGAGCTTATCTGATGCCATCGTAACGATGTCATCCATGAACGTAATTGCAGGAGAGTTAGATACTTAAGACATGAGCAACATTGTTTTCCCAGCAGAAACGCTGGACTTAGTTAAAAAAATCATTGCCCGTTATCCGGAAGGAAAACAGAAGTCGGCCTTATTGCCTATTCTTCATTTAGCGCAAGCTGAGTGGAAATGGTGTTCGCCTGAGGTGATGGATTATGTGGCTTCCTTGCTTTCAATCAGTCCAATTGAGGTATACGAAGTAGCTACTTTTTACACGATGTTCCATTTGGAACCTGTGGGAGAGCATGTGATTGAGTATTGTCGGACGGGTCCTTGTTGTTTAATGGGTGGTGTAGAAGTTTACGATCACTTGAAGAAGCGTTTGGGAATTCAAACGGGAGAGACAACGAAGGATGGTAAATTTACGATCAAAGAAGTTGAGTGTTTGGCGGCTTGCGGTTGGGGTCCTGTATTCCAAATTCGTGAGAAGTATTACATGCATTTGACGAATGAGAAAGTTGATCAAATTATTGACGAATTAAGCAAATAAGCCGAGGATGAAGATATTAACGCAACATATTGACGTACCAGGAATTGAGACCATCGACGTTTTCATGAAAAACGGCGGTTATAAGGCGGTGGAGAAAGCGCTTAAATCAATGACGCCGGATGAGGTGACGGAAGAAGTGAAGAAGTCGGGCTTACGTGGTCGTGGAGGTGCAGGTTTTCCAGTGGGTATGAAGTGGTCGTTTTTGGCTAAGCCTGAGGGGGTGCCTCGATATTTAGTTTGTAATGCGGACGAGTCGGAACCAGGAACGTTCAAGGACCACTATTTAATGTGGAAAACCCCGCATACCTTGATCGAGGGTATGATTGTATCCAGTTTTGCTTTAGGAGCAAATACTTCTTATATCTACGTGCGTGGAGAGTTGATGTATGTCATCAATATTCTTGAAAAGGCCATTCAAGAGGCTTACGACAAAGGTTTATTAGGAAAAAATATCTTAGGATCTGGTTATGATTTAGATCTATTTGTACAGCCGGGTGGAGGTGCATATATCTGTGGAGAAGAAACAGCTTTGTTGGAGTCATTAGAAGGGAAACGTGGAAATCCACGTAATAAACCTCCTTTTCCAGCTGTGAAAGGTTTGTGGCAAAGTCCTACGGTGGTTAACAATGTGGAGTCGATTTCGGCGACATCTTGGATTGTGAACAATGGAGGTGATGCCTATGCGGCCATTGGTGTTGGAAGAAGTACGGGGACGAAATTGATTTCGGCATCTGGACATATTAAGAAGCCGGGTGTATATGAGATTCCTTTGGGAATTACGGTAGAAGAGTTTATTTACTCGGATGAGTATTGTGGAGGCATTCGTGATGGACATAAATTAAAAGCTGTGGTGGCAGGAGGTTCTTCTGTGCCGATTTTATCAGCGGAAAATATTTTGACAACGGAAGCAGGTGAAAAGCGTTTGATGACATATGAATCACTTTCGGAAGGAGGATTTGCGACGGGAACGATGTTAGGTTCAGGTGGTTTTATCGTCATGGATGAGACAACTTGTATTGTACATAATACCTTGACATTTGCGCGTTTTTATCACCATGAATCTTGTGGACAATGTTCGCCATGTCGAGAAGGTACGGGTTGGATGGATAAGGTCATTAAACGTATTGAGACAGGAAAAGGTCGGATGGAGGACATCGATTTATTAGTTGATGTGGCGAAGAAGATTGAAGGAAATACGATTTGTCCATTGGGTGATGCGGCTTCTTGGCCAGTTGCTGCGGCGATTCGTCATTTCCGTGATGAGTTTGAATGGCATGTAACACATCCCGAAGAGGCAACAAAACCAGGCGCTGTTTACATGCGTCCGGGGGCTAGTTGGACAGTATAAATGGTAGAAAGCAAGAAGCTATTTGTTGGACATGACGCAAATCGTGCGGGCGCTCAGCTGGTTCTTTTACATTGGTTAAAAGAACGAAAGGCACAGGGCTTGACGAATTATTTGTTGCTCGTGGACGGCGGAAGTTTATTGGAGGAATATAAAAAAGTGGCCAAGGTGTGGGTATGGCGTACCGAGAGGCCTCTTTGGTTTAAAGTGAAGCAACGGATACCCGTTATTCGCCAAGCAGGGGAATGGGATCGTACACCTAGCCAACGTAAAGTTGCTGGAATTTTACAAGCATTGCGTTCGGAGGCTTTTGATTGCATTATAGGAAATACGGTTTCGTCTGTGTTTTTATTGCGTGAATTGGTTTCTTTACATGTACCTTTTGAGGTGTATGTGCATGAATTGAGTTATTCGATTTCGAATTTTACTTCTGAAGAAGATCGGAAGTTTATGGCTACAAAGGCGAGACGTATTTACGCGGTTTCGGGCTTGGTTAAAACGGTATTGGAGAAAGAGGTTGGGGTAGATGCAACGAAAATTGATTTATTGCCACCTATTATTGCATTGCCTGAGGCTACGCGAAATACGCATGATCCCGTTCGCGCAGCGTTAGGAATTCCTACTGATTCGCCTATTGTGTTTAGTTGTGGATTAGCGGAATGGCGAAAAGCGCCTGATGTGTTTTTGGAAGTAGCGAAGCAATTGATTGTTAAGATGCCAAAGGTGCATTTTATCTGGTTGGGGATGTTGGAAAATGAATATTCTGACAATTTAATCGCCAATACGGCGATTTGGGATACGAAGAAGCAAGTGCATTTATTGCCTGTTTGTTCGGATAGTCGGCCGTATTTTGAGGCGATGGATGTGTTTTTTCTTTCGTCACGTGAGGATCCATTTCCTTTGGTGATGTTGGAAGCGGCACATGTAGGAAAGCCGATAGTAGGAGTTCGAGCGAGTGGAGGGGTGAATGATTTTCTCCATGGGTTGGATGAACTATTAGTAGCGAGTTGGGATGTGGATGTATTGGTGGATAAAATTAGTTCACTATTGCAATTAAATCCTGAACAATTGGCTGAATATCAGCAAAACTTAAAAGAGCGTGCTGTGCAGTATTCCGCAGCATTATTTATGGACCGATGGGCCCAATTACATAGCAAAAACCGGGATTAACCCGCTAGATGATAGATTATGAAAGTAACGATTGACAACATCACCCTGGAAGTAGAACCGGGAACCACCATTATGCAGGCTGCGCGTATGATCGGTCCTGAGGTGGCACCTCCTGCGATGTGTTATTATGAGCCTTTGAAGGGTTCTGGTGGTAAATGCCGGGCTTGTTTGGTTAAAGTGACTGCGGGTTCTGAAAAAGATCCACGTCCGATGCCCAAATTGGTTCCTGCTTGTATCACTGCCGTTCAAGATGGGATGATTGTGGAGAATACAGTGAATGAGCAAGTTTTAGAAACGCGCAAGGGCATTGTCGAATTTTTGTTGTTGAATCATCCGTTGGATTGCCCTGTTTGTGATCAAGCGGGCGAATGTCATTTACAAGATTTTTCTTTCGAGCATGGTGTTTCGTCTACCCGCACGGTGGAGGATCGGAATACATTTGAGCCGGTTGATTTAGGTGATAACATCAAGTTGAACATGAATCGTTGCATCTTGTGCTACCGTTGTGTTTATACGGCGGATCAGATTACAGATGGTCGGGTTCATGGCGTCATGCATCGCGGAGATCATGCGGAAATCAGTACGTACATCGAGAAAGCGATTGATAATGATTTTTCGGGTAATGTAATTGACGTTTGTCCAGTAGGGGCTTTGACTGATAAGACGTATCGTTTCAAGAGCCGTGTTTGGTTCTCGAAGCCCATGGATGCACATTGTTCATGCGACAAATGTTCGGGTAATGTGACTTTGTGGTACCGTGGTGACGAGGTGATTCGTGTAACGGGTCGTAAGAATGAATGGGGTGAATTGAAAGAGTTTATCTGTAATACATGCCGTTTTGATCGTAAGAAAACGAGTGATTGGACGATTGAGGGGCCAACGAATGTTTCACGTCATTCTGTGATTTCAGCGAATAAATATGGGGCCGGTTTAATTAAGCCCGCTTTCCCAATCGCACAAGCGGCAAGAGATTTCAAACAAATTAATGACGATCGTGATCGTAGTTTTTTAACGAATCAAGCTAGTTTACCTGCAAAGAAATAGGATATGGAATTATTAAATGATGTTTTTACGGCCAAAGCTATTTTCATCGGAATCGTATTTGCGATTACCTTGGGAGTAGCGGCTTATTCAACGTATTTTGAGCGGAAGATTGCCGCTTTCATGCAAGACCGTATTGGTCCAGATCGTGCAGGTCCTTTCGGGATTTTACAACCTTTGGCGGATGCGGTTAAGATGTTCATGAAGGAAGATTTTATCCCGGCAAATTCAAACAAATGGTTGTTTATTGCTGGACCGTGTTTGTCTATGTTAACAGCCCTAATGACTTCGGCGGTGGTTCCTTTTGGAGATACGGTGACGATTAGTGGTGTGACTTTTGACCTTCAAGGGATCGATGTGAACATCGGAATTCTTTGGGTTTTTGGAATAGTATCCTTAGGGGTTTATGGAATTTTAGTGGGAGGCTGGGCATCGAATAACAAGTATTCCTTGTTAGGTGCTATTCGTGCGGCTTCGCAAAACATCTCGTATGAGTTAGCGATGGGAATGTCGATTATCGCGATTTTGATGCTTTCAGGTTCTTTGTCGACGAAGGCGATTGTGGAAACCCAACAAGCCGGTCACTGGAATATCTTACAACAACCACTTGGCTTCGTGATCTTCTTGATATGTGCGTTTGCGGAATGTAATCGTACGCCTTTCGACTTACCTGAGTGTGAGACGGAATTGATTGGGGGATACCATACGGAATATTCTTCCATGAAATTGGGCTTTTATTTGTTTGCGGAATACATCAATATGTTTATTTCAGGAGCGGTGATGGCGACTTTGTTTTTCGGAGGGTATGATTACCCAGGATACGCGTATATAGCGGCTCAATTGGGTTCTAATGCGGCTACCTTTATTGGTATGGGGGCATTGATCGGGAAGGCTTTATTGTTTGTCTTTGTATTCATGTGGGTACGTTGGACATTGCCTCGTTTCCGTTATGACCAATTGATGGGATTGGGTTGGACAGGATTGATTCCTTTGTCGATGTTCAATGTTGTGGTAACGGGATTTGGTATATTAATTGACCAACCGATTCTTGCAGGAGTAGGTGGTATTGTTATTTTGTTAGTGGGGTTAATCGTAAATGATGCCTTATCAAGAAAGAAAAAAATAGCTTAGGCATATGAAGTTAAGTAATAAAACAAAGGTGTTAGAGCAAGGTGAAATGACCTTGGCAGAGCGCATGTATCTTCCTGCGATTGTGGGAGGTATGGCAACGACTTTAAAGCACTTTTTCTCAAAACCGGTGACGATTCGTTATCCGGAGCAACAGCGTTACTTAGGTCCGATCTACCGCGGTCATCACATTTTGAAGAAAGATGAACAAGGCGCAGAGCGTTGTACAGCATGTGGATTATGTGCGGTGGCTTGTCCTGCGGAGGCGATTTCGATGGTGGCTGAAGAGCGTAAGAAAGGGGAGGAGCATTTGTACCGCGAAGAGAAATATGCGAAAGTGTATGAAATCAATATGTTGCGTTGCATCTTTTGTGGCTTATGTGAAGAAGCTTGTCCGAAAGAGGCTATCTTCTTGCGTCATGATAAAATGGTTCCTGTATTTAATACACGCGACGAAGTGATTTACGGGAAAGATAAATTAGTAGAAAACATGGACCAACGCTATTTGCGCGACGGTTGGAAATAATCATATTATGGAGATTACAAATATTTGGTATTTTCTGTCAGCCTTGACACTTTTGAGTGCACTGATGGTCGTTTTTGCAAAGAATCCCATTCACAGCGTCTTGTATCTGGTGTTTACTTTCTTCTGTATTTCAGGGCATTATGTATTGTTGAATGCCCAGTTTTTGATGGCGGTGAACATCATTGTATATGCGGGTGCTATCATGGTTTTGTTCTTGTTCGTTATCATGATGTTAGATCTACGAAAGAACATGCCTGAATCGAAAAGTTCATTGGTGAAATTAGCCGGATCGGTTGTCGCCGGGACTTTATTAGTGATTCTAATCGCAGCGTTTCATAAAAATTCCTTGCCAGCACCTACAGCTGAAAATACAGCTAATTTTACTTCACAAACGGGGATGGTTGAAAACTTAGGTAAGGTACTTTATTCTGAATATTTATTGCCCTTTGAGTTGGTTTCCATTTTGTTTTTCGTGGCGATGGTGGGTGCCGTGTTATTAGGTAAGCGGGAAGTGGGTGAACGAAATTTTTAAGTAACTAATATTGTTAAGTGAAAAGGCTGTCCATCGGGCAGCCTTTTCGCTTGTTTATTTTTTATTTTTTGTTCCCCATGCTCGGTCAAATAAGCCTATTTTTAATCCGAGGCTACCGACGAACCCTCGCATCTCATCTGTACTATTTTCGCCCAAGGCAAAACGGTAATGGGCCCCTGTAAATACGCGTACATGTTTTAATACATTCAGTTCCAACTGAACACCTGGCTGGATTCCTAATGATTTAGGTCCATCCCAAAACATTTCGCTTTCATGCATTTCTCTATGTCGCCCAATGATTGGGTTG
>DKIP01000089.1:27584-30237 GCA_002454335.1 Cytophagaceae bacterium UBA6715
CAATGATTGGGTTGGGTTGTGTGTTGGATTCCATGATAATAGGTTGGTCCTCGTGCTCTGAAGTAATTGCACCAATTAATACAGGAAAGCTTAGATGAATTAGCTTATTTGCTTTTGCTGTATAAGCGATAGAAAATGCATGAAATTGTTGGCCTAATTGTGGTGAAGTTGCATAATCATCTCGATTTCTTCGTAAGCTCCTTAAAAAAGATCCTCCAATCTCCCATTTATTATTCAGATGTAAAGCCAGCGACATCCCCGCTTGTGGACCCATGGGACCCAATTGAAAGGTGGGTGAAACGGATAATCCGAATGAATTGATTTTCCCTTGGAGAAGGGTTTGGATTTTTTTTGTACTGTCCAGTTTAATTAGTACAGTTTGTTGAGCGTTTAGTTGCGTTGATACGAACAAGGCTAAACTGCTTACGATTAATCGAATTGAATTGTTCATGAATTGGGTTTATTTGATTGCGATGCAAGCTATATATTTTTTCAAAGCCTTTTGAAGAGATTCGATATGTAAACTGATTTTGTTGACGAATGCCCGTATATAATTAAATCTGCCTAATCTGTTTGCTAGTCGACAAGATTGTTGGACTGGTCATTTGTATTTTCTATTTCGGCTTGAATGCCTAGCTTTGTAGGGCAAAATGAAAGCATATGTGGCGCGCTTGGAATCTCCCCAAAACGAAATTAACCTTTAAGGTCTTATTCAACCTAATTCTTTGGGGATTGTGGATTGGGCTCCCTTTATTGAGTCCCGTGCATCAAACGCATGAAAATGAGCATCCACATGCACATGCAAACCCTGAATTTTCAGAGCATATTTGGTTGGAATTACTAACCGTTGTCCCTTTATTTTACATCATTACCTTAGTCCTTGTTCCGAGGGTTTTTAAACGTTATGGGGTATTTGCGTTCTTTGCGAGTCTATTCGGCATGGTTGCCCTTTTTTTTGGAATTCAAGCTTGGTATCATTGGTACTTCTTGCCTTTTGATAAGCATAATGGTTTTTTTGATCCACAAGGAATTTTTCCGTTGGTGATGATTACGGGCATTGCCTCTACCTATGGACTTTTATTGGAATTCATCAATTTTGAAGCAGAAAAAGAGGAGTTAAGCAACGAGCAATTAAAGTCGGAATTGTCATTTTTACGCTCACAAATAAGCCCGCATTTTATCTTTAATATTCTCAATAGCATTGTGTATTTGATTCGCACCAAAGCGGATAAACAAGCTGAGGATGTGACGATTCGCCTGTCATCTTTGATGCGTTATATGTTGTATGATTCCGACCAAAGCATGGTTTCCTTGGATCGGGAATTGGAGTATTTATGTAATTACGTCGACTTACAACGTATGCGATTTGAAGGGGATGTAAAGATTGATTTTGATGTTCAAGGCACAGTTCGGGGATGTCGAATTGAACCCATGTTACTCATACCTTTTGTAGAAAACGCGGTTAAACATGGTGTTTCTTTTGTTCAGGATCCTTACATACAAGTATTATTCTTGATTGATCATGGAAAATTAAATTTTCAGGTCAAAAACAAAAAAGGGAAAATGAAGGATGATGTGAAAGATGAGAGTTCAGGTATTGGGTTAAAAAATGTTTTACGCAGGCTCGATTTATTATATCCCCATCAACATGTATTGACGATTCGTGACACCGAGGAAGCATTTGAAGTGGATTTAAAAATGACATTACAACAACATTAATCACATGGAAAAGATGAATTGCATCGTCGTGGACGACGAAAATATGGGTCGTAAATTACTCGAAGAAAATGTTCGCCAAATTCCATTTTTGAATTTGCTTGCCTCTTGCAAAAATGCCTTTGAGGCCATGGAGCAAATGCAAATGAATTCGATTGATTTGGTGTTTTTGGATATACAAATGCCGGGAATGTTAGGTACGCAATTCATTCAAAGCTTAGCTAAAAAACCGTTGGTCATCTTTGTGACAGCTTATGATAATTATGCGGTAGAGAGTTATCAATTAGATGCCGTGGATTATTTGATGAAGCCCGTGAGTTTGGAGCGATTTTCATTGGCGGCTAATAAGGCATATCAACTATTCAATTTACAGAAATCGGTTGTACCGGCAGCTGCTGCGCCACAAGAAGCTTTGGAAGATTTCTTTTTCGTCAATGTAGAATATGCTTTGGTAAGAATTTCCATCCCACAAATCTCGCACATCGAAGGCTTGAAGGATTATGTGAAAATCTATTTGGAAGGGGAGCGAAGACCCGTATTAACAAAGACAACCATGAAATCGTTGGAGGCTAAAGTCATGCCGCATGGCTTTATGCGTGTGCATAAATCGTTTATTGTCAATTTGAGAAAAATTGAGTCAATCAAACAGCAACGGATTAAAATTGGGACCTTTGATATCCCGGTTAGTGATTCCCATGCTGCGGAATTAATGGAAAAATTGAATTTTACCCGACCTAGTTAAGCGTGATTTTTAGGCCTGCTTGAAAATAGCGACCGGGCGATGCATTGTAAAAGCGGTTTCCCGCGGCATTCAAATCAGGTCCCGAAACATATAGTTCATCAAAGATATTTTCCGCTGTCAACCAAACTCCCCAGTGTGTTTGTTGGTAGGTAATTTTACTGTTCCAAACCCGTGATGCCGGTAGCATTTCCGTAT
>DKIP01000089.1:30263-31566 GCA_002454335.1 Cytophagaceae bacterium UBA6715
GCATCGTTCAAGTACATGAAATCCGTAAATAAAAATTGGGCATTCCATGTCAAACGAGGATGAATTTCCCATTGCACAAGACTCGCATGTTGGAAAGGACTTGTGCCTGTCATGCGATTTCCTGAATAGTTTTTCGTGCCTGATACATAATCCGAAAAGCGGAAATTTTGAATGGATTCAGAATTTCGAATATTGACGCTTTTACCTAAACGTAAAGCATAATTCATTTCAATTCCTTGCTGCGTTGTTTTCCCCGCATTTATAAAGTAATCAGAGCCATCAGCTGCCCGGCGAATCACGATTGTTTCATCCAAATCGAATTGGTAAGCACTGAAATCCCAGTCAAAAATTGCATATTTCCCGCGCCACGTGATCTCTTTATTCCAGCCTTTCTCTGCTTTTAAATTCGTATTGATGATGCCTGTTGATGGGCGCATTTCCGCAATACTGGGTGGGGAATAACCTGACGCGATTTTAGCAATGATCCGTTGGTGAGTTCCTAATTTTCGAACAATAGCAAATCGCGGTGTAAGGTTTTGTTCATTCCCGATATATTGCGTCCAATAGCCATTGGCACTCAACGAAACGGTTGAATTCCAATTGGAATTAATCTGATAATCCCATTGCACAAAGATGTTGCCACTCTGAATATTGGTATTTTGCGTGACTTGCAAGGTGTCTTTGATTCCTTTGCGGTTACCAAAGGTTTGGCTATCGAATTGGCCGATTTGGAATTCATAGCCGAAGTCTACAGCATTTTTGTTTTGCTTATAGTGAATCACTCCTCGACTGCTGACATTCGGTTCATGCCGAATTTCATAATTCCGGATGGTGGGGTTTTCAACTTTATTGACCTGAACGGAATTGGCTAGATTATATCCCCAGTTCCCATTCCAGGAGTTGGCTATATATATCCCTGTCCCAAATGATTTTAACCGGAAGGTTGCTTGCTGATCAGCCGCACTTAAAAACACCCCTGCTGCCGGTCTAGCTTGAAAGGGATTGGCCTTGAATTGCGCCATTGTGAGACCGCCTGGCGTTTGGTAGGCGATATCTGCATAATAAGAAGTTACATGGAGGGTTCCATTAATGTCAAAATTCTGATGGTATTCGTGGCTAAGGATTTGTTTTTTCATGGCCGACCAATCCCTTGCTCCAGATTGTTGCCAGAAAGATGCGTAGACCCGATGGCCGGAATGCTGGATATTCCATATTTGCTTGTAGCCGCCTAATGAGTTTACAATTTCCTGGTGCTCGATTTTGTTGGGCCCTTGAGAACCATTGAATAAAATGCTGCCTCCCG
>DKIP01000090.1 GCA_002454335.1 Cytophagaceae bacterium UBA6715
CTGCCAGGGTCAGAGACCCTGGCAGCGGTAAACTTTTCCGGAAATATTTTACGCTGCCGGGGATCTAACCCCGGCAGCGTAAACAAACACCCTCTAATCCTAAAACTACTTCACAAAGCCAGAAAAAGAAAAAACTTACTTGATAATTAATATCAGAATCTTGATAAAATAAAAAACCTTGCCCGTAAAACGAACAAGGTTTTTGTAATCAAGCATTTATATACTTCCTTCAAAATCTGCTGGAAGAGGTGCAAAATTAGGGATTTTTTATGAAGAGCAAAACCCTAAACATTTTGATGCGCCGGACGCAATAAATCCGTCACCGTTTTTACTGGATTAAATGTCTCCAAAGGCACCTCCACAAACAAGGTATTCCAGTAGGCCATCGCACCATTCCACAAACCTGGCAACTCCTGCGCTTTCAACGATTTCCCATCCTTTGTTTTCTCGGTAATAAAACCCGTCGACATATCCCGAAACTCAATCAGATCACAGCCACGTGTCGCACAAACCAAATCTACCGGATTAAAATGCGTCGAACCGGAAAATAAAGCCTTTTGATCTGCATTCGACATATCAACTTGTGCAGATTCGACCAATTGCAATGTCAAATTACCCGCAACATCCTGACACCAGAATGGACCTCCTCCCGGCTCACCCGTATTCTTCACCACCCCACAGATACGCGTAGGTCGAGCCAATATTTTCAATAACTCAGCCGCCTGAGCCTCAATAGACAAAAACTGAAAATCAGCTGAAACTTCAAATCCTAAATAGGTCTTAATCTCCAACAATGCCTCCTCAATCAAAGCAGGCTTCAACTCCCCTTTCAAACGCATTTCCAAATAACTAATCCCCTCCAATATCCACAACAACAATCCAGCCAAAGCCTTCTTGTATTGAATGGTTGCCAATTTCAAATGATCCGGAACAACATTGTCAATGTTCTTAATGAAAATAATATCCGCAGATAAATCATTTAAATTCTCAAGCAATGCTCCATGGCCGGCAGGGCGAAACAACAAGGAGCCATCCACCTCTCGAAACAAACTATTATCCATATTCACCGCCACAGTATCCGTAGCCGGCTTCTGCTCAGAAAAGGTCACCTCAAATTCAATTCCAAAATGCGAAGACCAAATCGGAGATATTCGCGCCACCAAAGCCTCGAAACGCCCAAGATGTTCAGGAGAAACCGTAAAATGCAGGCGCGCCTTTTGGCCATCCGATGCATATTCAGCCGCTTCGACCAAATGCTCTTCTAAAGGTGTCCGAGCCCCTGAAGCATACTTATGAAATTTCAACAAGCCCTTTGGCAAAGAACCATATTCCATCCCAGAAGCTCCAAGCAATTGCTTCAAAACTTCCGCTTCGGCTGTACCTTCCGGCGCAAAGGACTTCAACTCCTCATAGAACGCAAATGACTCCTTTTGGCTAAAAAATAAATCAGACTCTTTATTGGGCTGACCCGAGGAAATATATTCAAACAAGGATTTAAACATCCGCGTCGCAGCACCGGATGCAGGTACCATTTTCAACAAATTCAAACTCGAACGCCTCGATTCAAAGCGTTCAATATGTGAAGCCAAATCTGCCTCCGAGAAACGGACAATGCCATCCCCAATCGTCGCCGACTTCTCTAAATTCATCCAAGGAAAGCCTTGTTTAAAATATTCAACTTGTTGATTAATTTCTTCAGGACGAATGCCCCTTGCTGATAATTGCAATAAATCGGATGGTGTTAACATAATGCTGATTTAAAAAAATAAAAATACAGTTTGCGCTGAATTTTCTCGCATAATCAAACAGATAATTTTAAAAATAACGACAACTCCATTTGAGCACAACTTTATCCTTCAAGCAATTTTTGGTAGATTTGAATGAACATGCAGGACATCCATCACATATTGCAACAATACTGGGGCTACACCAACTTTCGCCCCTTGCAACAGGATATCATCGAATCTGTCCTTCAAAAAAAAGACACATTAGCGCTTTTACCCACGGGAGGAGGAAAATCCATCTGCTTTCAAATTCCTGCATTAGCAAGCGATGGCATATGCATCGTCATTACCCCGCTCATTGCTTTGATGCAAGACCAAGTGGAACAATTATCAAAACGAGGAATTCCGGCCATCGCCATCTATTCGGGCATGTCGAAAAAACAAATTGACATAGCCCTCGATAATTGCATCTATGGCCAAGTAAAATTCATTTACATATCCCCCGAAAGGTTAAAAACTGACCTATTTATCGAACGGGCTAAACAAATGAAAATTTCCCTATTGGTCGTCGATGAAGCGCATTGCATCTCCCAATGGGGGTATGATTTTAGACCTCCATACCTTGAAATCAATAATTTCAGAGAGATTATTCCCAAGGTTCCTTGTATCGCTTTAACCGCCTCGGCGAATCAAGAAGTCAAGCTTGATATCATTGAAAAACTCGGATTTAAATCTCCACAGATATTTCAAAAAAGCTTTACGAGAGCCAACCTTTCTTATTCCAGTCGCTGGGAGGAAAACAAAGATCCCCAACTCGTTCAAATGCTTAAGAAAGTTGGCGGATCTTCCATCGTCTACGCCCGTAATCGACGTAAAACACAAGAAATCGCGATATTATTGCAACAAAATGGGATACTGGCCGACTATTACCATGCAGGTTTAGCGACAGATGTGCGAACAAGGAAACAACAAGATTGGATACAAAATAAGACACATTGCATCGTCGCAACGAACGCCTTTGGGATGGGAATCGACAAACCAGACGTCCGAATTGTGGTGCACATGGATCTACCTGATACGCTCGAGGCATACTATCAAGAAGCTGGCAGGGCTGGTCGGGATGAGAAAAAAGCCTATGCCGTTGTACTTGTGGAGGAACAAGATATTAAAGATCTACATGCGAATTGGGAGAAAACCTTCCCTACTCCAGAAGTTCTGCGTAAAACCTACCAAGTCATTAGTAATTACCTGCAGATTGCTGAAGGAAGTGGAGAGTTAAGCACCTATGATTTTGACTGGACCGAAATGGCCCGACGCTTCCAATTACGGGCATCGGAAACCTATTTTGCCATCAAGACCTTGGAAAGTGAAGGATTATTAATCTTAAATGACTCCTTCCAAAATCCGTCCAAAATACGCATCCAAGCAACGGCTGCAGAGGTATATGATTTCATGATTCGGAATGAGAAATTTGAGACGTTCATCAAATTCCTACTAAGACATTTCGGCGGAAATCTATACACCCAGTTCATTTCGATTTCCGAAGTTAATCTAAGCCAATTGATTAAAATGCCTTTGGCGGATGTAGAACGAATCCTGAATTTATTAACCAAATTCGAAATAATCGAATACGAAAAGCAATCCGGACTACCCAAATTAACATTACTTACTCCTCGAGCAAATACGGAAAATCTACCAATTATTTGGAGTGAATATTTAAAGAAAAAAGAACGAAGTCAAGCCAAAATCAAGGCCATAGAAACCTATGTCCGCGAGAAAAAAACTTGCCGGAACCGACTGATTACGGCATATTTCGGGGAAGCCGACCAAGCAAATTGTGGCATTTGCGACAATTGTATTCAGCGAAAAAAAGAAGCATCAGGCAAAGCCTATCCCGAAGGGATGGAAAAAGAACGCCAACTAATTTTGAATTACCTCAAAAATGGATCGATGAGTCTACAAGACTTAATAGAATGCCTCCGCCCGTTAACACAAGCAGAGGCAGCTAAAATGATTCAATATTGCCTCGAAATGGGCGATATCGTTTATCAATCCACAGACGTTTTGGCCTTAGCCTCGTCTTGAAAAACAAATTTGACCGGATTTTTCACTTGTTGGCCCAGCAAAGCAATCGCCAACACCTCCGTTGCATGCTCCACATAATGGAATTTCAAATCGGAAATGTAATGTGCTTCAATCTCCTCCACATCCTTTTGATTCTTGTTGCACATAATAATCTCCTTAATTCCAGCACGTTTTGCAGCCAAAATTTTCTCCTTAATACCCCCTACAGGTAAGACCTTTCCGCGCAAGGTAATTTCACCTGTCATCGCCAGATTCGCCTTCACTTTCCGTTGGGTTAATGCTGAAGCTATGGCTGTCAACATTGTAATACCCGCTGAAGGGCCATCTTTTGGCACCGCACCCGCAGGCACGTGAATATGCAAATTGTATTGATCAAAAATCCGATAATCAATCTGATAATCATCCGCATGGGCCTTCAAGAAACTTAAAGCTGCCATCGCTGATTCCTTCATCACATCCCCCAATTGACCCGACAAAGTCAACTGACCTTTACCTCGGTTCAACAAGGTTTCAATGAACAAAATATCTCCACCTACCGGTGTCCAAGCTAAGCCTGTTACGACACCTGCATACTCATTGCTTTCATAAGAATCTTTGTCGAAGATTTCCTGGCCCAACATACGCACGACATCCGCAGGTTGAATTTTACTCGGATATTCCTCACCGATCGCAATGGACTTGGTCATTTTACGAACCACACGACCAATTTCTTGCTCCAATTTCCGAACCCCTGATTCGCGCGTATATCCTTCTACAACCTTTTGAATCGCGGCATCTGTCATCGTAAAGGCAATTTTATCTAGGCCGTGTTCCGCTTTCTGTTTTGGAAGCAAGTGCTTTTTCGCAATTTGAACCTTCTCTTCCATCGTATAGCCACTCACCTCGATAATCTCCATCCGGTCTCGTAATGCAGGATGAATCGTATCTAAATTATTCGCAGTTGCCACAAACATCACACGGGATAAATCATATTCAACCTCCATGTAGTTGTCTAAGAAGCTATTGTTTTGTTCCGGATCTAATACCTCCAATAAAGCGGAAGATGGATCACCACGGTGGTCTGCCCCAACCTTATCTATCTCATCCAATATGAAAACTGGATTGGAAGACCCCGCCTTCTTAATATTTTGAATCACTTTTCCTGGCATGGCACCAATGTACGTCTTGCGATGTCCACGAATTTCCGCCTCATCACGTAAACCACCCAAAGCCATACGCACATACTTCCGTCCCAAAGCCTTGGCAATCGAACGACCCAAAGATGTTTTACCCACACCAGGAGGGCCATATAAACATAGAATTGGCGCTTTCATATCCCCCTTCATCTTCAACACGGCCAAGTACTCAATGATGCGCTCTTTGACTTTTTCCAATCCAAAATGATCGGCATCCAAGACTTTTTTCGCCTTAATCAGATCAAAATTATCTTTGGAAAATTCACCCCATGGAAGGTCAACTAATAGTTCCACATAATTCATCAACATCGGATATTCAGGCGACATCGAATTCGTGCGTTGCAATTTGCTTAATTCCTTTTGGAAAAAATCATTCACCTCTTTCGTCCACATTTTCTTAGCTGCACGTGCACGCAAGCCATCCAATTCTTGCTCCGGACTTTCAACGCCTAGCTCCTCTTGAAGCACTTTAATTTGTTGGCGGATATAATAATCGCGCTGCTGCTGATCAATGTCGCTTGAAGCTTTGCTCTGAATTTCACGCTTCAATTCCAACAATTGAATGTCTTTCATCATGTGCTCCAACAAACTTGTCGCTTGCTCTAATCCATTCAATTGTTCAAGCAATGCTTGCTTTTCAGGCAATTCAGCATTCACATTGGAAGACAGGAAGTGCACTAAATAGGAAGGAGATTCAATATTATCCAACGCAATTTGAACCTCGCGAGGGATCTCAGGATTTAAATTCAGAATCTTTGAAGCATTTTCCTTCAAGGTTGAAATCAATGCCTTGTTCTCACGATTCAGTTTCTTCGGGAATGTGTCTTCCAAATAATTAACTTTCGCGATCAAATTAGGCTCTGTTTTGATGTATTCTTTCACCTCAAAACGCTTTCTCCCTTGTACAATAATGGTCGTATTACCGCCAGGCAAAACGAACATCTTAACGATGTGTCCTACCGTACCAATCTTATATAAATCTTCCGGCAATGGTTCTTCTTTGGAATGATTTGCCTGAGCTAATACACCAATTGTGCGGTCACCTTTGTAGGCCTTTTTGACTAAACGAACAGATTTTTGCCGACTAACCGTAATCGGAATCACCATACCCGGAAATAAAACAATATTTCGAATAGGCAGAATAGGCAACTCCTCTGACAAAACGCCCATTTTGTCATCACTCCCCGCTCCCTCACCACCGATCGGAATCAATTCAATATTCTCGAAGTCAGACATGTCTGACAACCTCAGATGCTTAAAAAGGTCGTTTGAATTATTCATACACACAATTTATAATTTTCCCCTCGTAATATATTCTAAAAGTATGGGCACCTAATCAAATATCATGCCACATGACCTTTTGGCAGACTGCCTTATTCAAAAACTTGGATCCATTTATTTGCTTGAAACAAATACGATTGCTTTTGTTCACCCCGGGCAACATGAAAGAGATTGGTCTGATCAGGAAAAGTATCTGCAAGCAGCGTGTTTTCCCAAAACATCCCCTTTAGATTTTGTTCGGTCGGAATCTCCACATAAACCCAAATCACATCTTTGACAGACTCCCATCCTAGGTATCGGTAGGGTGTTGTGAGTTGTTGGTTTACTTGTACTCCCAAATGCTTCCGCAAATAAGCATCCAGCACCTTATCGGTTTGAGGACCTTCTTGAAACACGAATCGTTTGCCCGTAAAAGCACTGAGTCCCTGTTCTAAATCATCTTGAAACAAGCGAATGCTAATTTCCCAAGTTTTTTCTTTGGCGTTGTAAACACATTCTCCCACGCTTGAGTGGAAAGGATGAGCAAACCCGAGCAAAGGCAAAACCATCAAAAGCAACAAGAAAATCCCTTTTTTCAATGCTAGAAAAATACTTTAAATAAGTCGTTACCGAAAGTATAAGCCATCAAAGCGAGTAGAATAATCATACCCACTTGTTGGGCACGTTCTAACACTTTTTCAGACGCCGGCTTTCCCGTAATCATTTCATAAATCAAGAAAATCGCATGGCCACCATCCAAAGCGGGAATTGGTAAAATATTCATAAATGCCAAAGCCATCGATAATAAACCCGTCAACATCCAGAAACGCGTCCAATCCCAAACTCCGCCAAACATCTGCGCAATTCCAATCGGACCACTCAATGCCTTTGATGCCGAGACATCGCCTGTTGCAATTTTCTTAAAACCACGAATATTATCTGATATAACAGAGAATGCACGACCCGTTCCAATGCTCAGTGACTGCGCAAACGTATAATCCTCATGGCTCGTCTTGATCAGTAATTCAGGAATAAATCCGATTTGACCGCTCTTCGAAACGACCATCGATAAGGTATCCGACTGACCTTGTCGGCTAATCGCCAAACGAATTGCTTTCCCAGCCTCCTTCGCTAGCACTTCTTTAATTTCATGATAAAAGCGAATAGGCTGGCCATTCACTGCAGTGATATAATCGCCTGCTTTTAAACCAGCAGAAAACGCGGGCAACAACTCGCCATCTTGACTTCCTGGCTCTTCTGGCGCAGCAACCTCCGCTACCTTAAATGCAGCCATCGGCTCAATGAAAGCCGCTTTTTTATCACTTAATTTCTCGATGAAATTTGAAGGAATTTTGACTATAATTTCTTGCCCATCACGCAAAACCGTGTATGATGAATTTTCGCCTAACAAGACATCAGACGTACGTAAATCCGCCAAAGATTTATAATCGGCGCCGTTTACCTTCACTACCTTGTCACCGTTTTTTAAGCCAATTTGCTTACCTAATTCCAAGGCTACAATTCCATTTTTATTCAACTCATCTTTGGAAATGAAATTATTCCCATTCGAAAATGTCAAAGCAATGAAAATAACTACACCGGTGATGACGTTAACGATAACCCCACCCAACATAACGATAAGTCGTTGGTATGCAGGCTTCGCCCGAAATTCCCAAGGTTCAGGTTCTTTCGCTAACGTCGCGGCGTCCTGTGTTTCATCTATCATCCCGGCAATCGAGACATATCCCCCAAGTGGAAACCAACCCAAACCGTATTCGGTATCGCCCACCTTTTTCTTAAACAAAGCGAAATTCAAAACCGTAGGGATAGGGAATAAAAAATCAAAAAACAGATAAAATTTATCCACTCGCATCTTAAACCATTTGGCCGTAATGAAGTGACCAAATTCGTGTAACGTCACCAAAATCGACAGCCCCAAAATTAGCTGTCCTGCCATAATCAAACCTTCCATACCTTATTTATTTTGCTTTTTAACCCACATTTGGGCCATTTCTCTCGTTAATTTATCTGTTGTAATATAGTCCTCTAAGCTTGGATTAAGCAAAAAAGTTCCCTTTGCCATACAATCCGCCAATAAATCGGACATAGCTAAAAAGCCAATTTCATCTTTCAAAAATGCATCCACCGCTACTTCATTAGCAGCATTCAAGATACAAGGCATATTTCCACCTTGATCCAAGGCTTGGAATGCCAAGCCCAAATTCCGGAATGTCTCCATATCCGGTTGTTCAAATGTCAACGAAGCAAAATCCCGAAAATCAAAGCGAGGAAAATTGGCTTGCATGCGATTCGGATAACCTAGCGCAAACTGTATAGGCAATTTCATGTCGGGTAATCCCAACTGAGCCTTGATCGACCCATCTTCAAATTGCACCAAGGAATGAACAATCGATTGCGGATGTACCACGACATCGATTTGAGAAGCTTTCACATCGAACAACCAAGCTGCCTCAATAACTTCTAAACCCTTATTCATCAAACTAGCCGAGTCGATCGTAATCTTCGCTCCCATCGACCAATTGGGATGTTTTAATGCTTGAGCCCGGGTTACTTGCTCCAAATCCGCCCGTTTCTGCCCACGAAAAGGCCCACCCGATGCGGTTAATATAACTTTCTCGATGGGGTTGTGCGTCTCACCCATCAGGCACTGAAATATTGCCGAATGTTCTGAATCCACAGGCAAGATAGGAACACCCATTTCGCGCGCTAAAGGCATAATCAATGATCCAGCAACCACGAGCGTTTCTTTGTTGGCCAATGCAATCGGCTTTCCTGCTTTAATTGCTTTCACGGTAGGTAATAAACCAGCGTAACCCACCAAAGCCGTCAACACGACATCAACATGATCCAAGCAGACAACCTCTTGTAAAGCTTCTGCTCCAGCTAAAACAGTAATATTTGAGCCAGAAAGCGCATTTTTAACGAATTCATATTTTTGCTCATCTCCAATCACCACATGGCTAGGTTGGAATTGCAATGCTTGTTCAATTAATAAATCAGCATTCGATTGCGCAGTTAATACGGACACTGAAAATGCTTCAGGATGCTGCAAAACCACATCCAATGCTTGCGTCCCGATGGAACCCGTCGAACCTAAAATCGCTATTCTTTTCATCCGAGCATACCCATTATTTGTTGAACAAATTCAATCCACGTAAAAGGTCTGGTCAGCGTAATAAATAGCACACCAAAAAGTCCACCATATAAATGCGCAGAATGATTCACATAATCGCGTCCTCTTCGATCCATCGCAATAGAATACCAGGTAAATAAACCTGCGTAGATGAAACCAGGAATTCCCACAACCCCAAACAGGTAAATCTTCTCCGTCGGGAAGAACATAATCCCCGCGAAAATTACCGCCGAAACAGCTCCCGAAGCTCCCAACGAATTAAAATAATGGTTATTGCGCTGCTTGAAATAGGTTGGCAAATCGGCAACAAGTATCGCTAGTAAATAGAATAGCACATAAACATATCCCCCAATTCCCGGAAAAATAATGGAGAAAATATACTCTAATTGCGTTCCGAAAAAGTAAAAGGAAAACAAATTAAAGAACAAATGGGTGAAGTCGGCATGGATAAACCCCGACGTCAAAAACCGCCAATATTCTTGTTTTTTGTTGATTCGATACGGAGACATCGTCATCGCATCCAACCATGCAGGCTTTTGCCAAGCAAGGAGCGATATGCCGACCGTAACAGCCATAATCAAAAAACTGAGTGAATTTGAATTCCCCATGAAAATCGGGCTAAGCCCTTTAAAATTTAGCCTACAAAACTACATTAAACTTCCCGATCAACCAACCCTGCCAGAAATTTACCAAGGGTCTCTTTTTGCGCTGCTTGCAGATTTAATTGATCGATCAACATAAATGCTTGATCAAAATACTGATTAATTTTCGCCTCCGTCTCCTTGCGAATTCCAAGGTCGGTGTAGAGCTGCGTGACCGCGACCACTTTCTCAACGGGATTTGGATTCTCCATGGCTAACCAAGCTTGCAAATTCGTAAGGTCATACCCCTCCGCTGTTTCCAAGGCTCGAATTAGTAAATAGGTTTTCTTGTTGGCCAAAATATCACCCCCCACTTGTTTCCCGAATTTCTCAGGATCCCCATAAACATCGAGCAAATCATCTTTCAATTGAAATCCTAAACCGATGCATTCTCCAATCTCGTAAAGTAATCGTGCTTTTTCTGCTACAACACCAGCCAAAATACCCCCCATTTCCATGGATAAACCAATTAACACAGAGGTCTTTAATCGAATCATTTCGATATATTCCTCGACGCTAACCGATGAACGGCTTTCAAAATTCATATCCATTTGTTGGCCTTCACACACCTCCGCTGCCGTCCGATTAAACCGCAACAATAGGTGCTGAAATTCAGCCAAAGAAAGATGTTGGCATTGATTCAAATATTGATAGGCATTCACAAGCATCACATCGCCTGACAGAATCGCGATGTTATCGTTCCATTTTTCGTGCACGGTTTGCTTACCCCGACGAAGAGGAGCCTTGTCCATGATATCATCATGCATCAAGGTGAAATTGTGAAAAATTTCGATTGAAAGGGCCTCAGGAACAACCTTTTCCCAATCAGCTTTAAACAACGAATATGACAATAAACAAAGCACCGGTCGAATCCGTTTACCTCCTAACTGCATTAGATATCGAATAGGCTCATAGAGTTCTATAGGCGCTTCTCCTAAACGTTGTTGTTTAATTTCAGCTTCGAGCGCGGGCAAAAATTGTTGTATCATATATTATCGATCTACTTCACCCATGACTAAATCCATGGATCCAATGATAGCCACTAGGTCGGCCAAATAAGCACCTTTTGCCAAATCAGGAATCACCGACAAATGATGGAACGAACATGCGCGCACCTTCACGCGTGACGGGATATCCGATTTTCCATCGGTACGTATGTAAAACCCTAATTCCCCTTTCGGGTTTTCAGCGCGGGCATAAATATCTTGTGCGGCAGGTCTAATTTTCTTCGGAACAAATTCTTGTGGGTCGAAAGTTTTCGTTCGTGCGTGTTCGCCAGTTAATGATGACAAACATTGTTCGATGATCCGTATGGACTCTATGCATTCAAGAACACGCACGTGGTTACGATCCCAGCAGTCACCCGTTTGGCCTTTTAAACCTTCACCAACGGGAATATCAAATTCTAATTCCGGATAAACGGAATAGGCATCTACTTTTCGTAAATCAAAGGCCAACCCCGATCCGCGCAATACAGGTCCCGTGCAGCCAAAATTGATCGCCATATTCAAGGGCAATACCCCAATATTCGCAGTCCGTTTGATGAAAATAGAATTTTCTTCAACGATCTTCTGAACCTCAGCAATCGTATTTTTCAACACCGGAACTAATTCAGCTGTACGCTCCTCAAAGCCAATTGGTAGGTCATAAAATAATCCACCAACCCAAACATAATTGTAGAGCATCCGCGCACCCGATAACCATTCCAACAAGCGTTGTATGTGTTCACGATCACGCATCAACCACAAAAAAGGTGTGTAAGCGCCAATATCCAACCCATAGGTTCCAATCGCCACGCAATGGGACGCGATGCGATTTAATTCTGCGACTAAAACTCGAATGTATTCGATGCGTTTGGGTAAGGTACCCGTGATTCCAAGCATTTTCTCAATTCCCATCACATAGGCATGCTCTGAATTCATGGAGGCCATGTAATCAAGACGGTCTACGTAGGGAATGATTTGATTAAAGGGAAGTGCTTCGGCGTGTTTTTCAAAACAACGATGCAAATAACCCAAATGCGGGACTACATCGACCACTACCTCTCCATCTGAAATAACTTCCAGACGCAAGACACCGTGCGTAGAGGGGTGCTGCGGGCCAAGCGAAATCAACATTTCCTCTGCCTTCAGGTCAGCAAGCTGATACTGATTCGGGTCGGAATCTTGAAAATTCTGGGGAAGAAACTCGTATTGAATAGAATTCATTGAACAAAAATGAAGAAAGTATCTCACATTTAAAAGCCTAGAAAGTTGAGCGAGTTAAGATTATCAATTATTTATCAGATATTTTTAGCAAACTATTTGGCAAAAAAAATATTTCTTATACCTTTGCATTCCGTTTCGAATCGAGGCGTAAACAGATTTTACAATTATGGCAAAGAAAGGAAATCGCATCCAAGTAATTTTGGAATGTACAGAGCACAAAGAGTCGGGTCTACCAGGGATGTCTCGTTACATCACGACGAAGAACCGTAAAAACACAACGGCTCGTATTGAGTTGAAGAAATACAACCCAGTACTGAAGAAAGTTACTCTACACAAAGAAATTAAATAAGGTTTTAATACCCACGAATCATGGCTAAGAAAGTAGTTGCAACACTAAAGAAAGAAGGCGGCGTAAAATACGCTAAAATCATTAAGGCGGTTAAAAACCCAACGACCGGAGCATATACCTTCAAAGAAGAAATTATTCTTCAAGATGAGGTTAACGCTGCATTGAAAAACTAGTTTTTTCGTCGGCAATTTATCGCTAGCATATTGAAGTCCCTTTTTCGGGGACTTTTTTTTGTTTACCTTCAACACGCAAAAGAAACGCAAACGAATGGGATTATTTGATTTTCTTAAAAAGAAACCTGCTCCGGAGGAGCAAGCTGACCTGGAAGAGGCCTTGGAAAAAGGCTTGGAAAAAACCAAAGAAGGTTTTATTTCCAAGATGGGTCGTGCGGTTTTGGGAAAATCCAAAGTGGATGACGATGTCTTAGATGAGTTAGAAGAAATCCTGTTAACCTCGGATGTTGGGGTAGCAACAACACTCAAGATCATTGAGCGCATCGAGCGCCGTGTGGAACGCGACAAGTTTGTATCCACAGAAGAATTGGATCAGGTTTTACGTGAGGAAGTCGCGGCATTGCTTGACGAAAACAAATCCTACGACATTGAAAATGCGTTTGCCGAGCCAAAACAAAAACCCTATGTCATCATGGTGGTGGGTGTTAATGGTGTCGGTAAAACAACTACAATTGGTAAATTAGCCTCTCAATTTCATCAAAATGGACTGAAGGTTGTTCTAGGTGCAGCAGACACATTTCGTGCGGCGGCAGTGGACCAATTGAAACTTTGGGGTGAGCGTGTAGGAATCCCTGTGATTGATCATGGTATGAATACGGATCCAGCCTCAGTTGCTTTCGATACCGTAAAAAAAGCGGTTGATATGGAGGCAGATATCGTCATCATCGATACGGCAGGTCGCTTACATACGAAGGTAAATTTGATGACCGAGTTATCAAAAATGAAGCGTGTGGTTCAAAAATTTATTCCAGAAGCACCGCACGAAGTATTGTTAGTACTAGATGGGTCCACAGGCCAAAACGCTTTCATTCAAGCGCAAGAATTCACTAAAGCCACCGAAGTGACGGCATTAGCCATTACCAAATTGGATGGTACTGCGAAAGGCGGAGTTGTGATCGGAATTTCGGATCAATTCAAAATCCCAGTGAAGTATATTGGAGTTGGCGAAAAAGTCTCCGACTTGCAAGTATTTAACAAAACGACTTTTGTCGATTCCCTTTTCGCCAAAAAATAATTATTTCTTCAGTTCTTTTGCCCAAGTATCCTTCAAAGTTACCGTGCGGTTAAACACCAAATGATCTGGCTTGGAATCACGGTCTAGGCAATAATATCCTTTACGAATAAACTGAACCGCTTCGCCGATCTTAGCTTGAACTAAACTAGGCTCAACAAATGCATTTTCAATAATTTGCAAAGACTCAGGATTCACAAATTTCACAAAATCGTCACCTAACTCTGAGGCATCTTCTACAATTAGTAAACGATCAAAAAGACGAACCTCAGCTTGTACTGCGTGAGGAATAGACACCCAATGAATTGTTCCTTTTACATGTATGCCAGAGGTATCTTGTCCTGATTTACTTTCAGGAACATATGAGGCATAAATTTCTTTCACAGATCCATCAGCGTTCAACTCAAAATGGTCACAGGTAATGATGTAAGCGCCTTTTAAACGAACTTGCAAACCAGGTCCTAAACGGAAAAACTTCTTCGGAGGCTCCACCATGAAATCTTCACGCTCAATGTATAATTCGCGAGAGAAAGGAACAACGCGCTTGCCCGTTTCTGGATCTTCAGGATTATTTTCGACCATTAAATCTTCGGTCTGCCCTTCAGGATAATTTGTAATAATTAATTTCACGGGATCCATCACAGCCATGACACGGTCCGCAATTTTATTTAAATCTTCTCGGATGCAGAACTCCAATAAGCTAATATCAATTAAGTTATCGCGTTTTGCAACACCAATTCGCTCACAAAAATTACGAATGGAAGCAGCCGTGTACCCTCTTCTACGTAGAGCAGAAATAGTAGGCATTCGCGGATCGTCCCAGCCTGAAACGACTTTCTCATTCACCATTTGCAATAATTTACGCTTGCTCATCACCGTGTGAGATAAGTTTAGGCGCGCAAATTCATATTGATGAGAAGGAAAGATTTCCAATTTATTGATAAACCAATCATATAGAGGTCTGTGAACATCAAACTCCAATGTACAAATGGAATGCGTAATACCTTCCATTGAATCACTTTGCCCGTGCGCAAAATCATACATCGGGTAAATACACCATTGGCTACCAGTCCGGTGATGCGGCACGTGGCGAATTCGATACATCAATGGATCGCGCATGTGCATATTGGGATGCGCCATGTCAATTTTTGCACGCAATACTTTGGCTCCATCAGCAAACTCTCCATTGCGCATAGCAGCAAACAAGGCTAAATTTTCTTGGATGGAACGATCACGAAATGGGCTATTTGTACCCGGAGTTGTCGGTGTACCTTTTTGAGCTGCGATTTCCTCTGCGGAAGAATCGTCCACATAGGCAAGGCCTTTTGAAATTAACGAAACGGCAAATTGATAGATTTGCTCGAAATAATTGGAGGCATAAAGCTCATTTTCCCATTCAAAACCTAACCAAGCGACATCCGATTTGATGGAATCCACATATTCTGTTTCTTCCGTCATAGGATTTGTATCATCAAAACGCAAATTCGTTTTACCTCCGAACTTCTGGGCTAATCCAAAATTCAAACAGATACTTTTCGCGTGTCCAATGTGTAAATAGCCATTAGGTTCAGGCGGGAAACGTGTAAAAATCCCTTGTGGATATTTACCCGAGGCAAGGTCTGCTTGCACAATTTCTTCTAAAAAGTTCAACGATTTGGATTTGGATTCTTCCATGAATACTTTGAGTTTGCTTGATTGTAAATTGTAAGAACAAAAATAAACATATTTTAGCTACGATGCACACTAAAATTTGAGATATCGCGTTAGTTAAAAAATGCCTAATAGCTACCAAATAATAATTTTTCTATTTAAATTAAAAAATAATTTTTAACTTGGGGTTTGAAAAAAATACCAACAGATTTTAACCAGAACATCTACTCAATTATTCCTTATCATAATGAATAAATTATTCAAAATTTCTCTCTCAATTGCGCTAACACTAGTTAGTGCATTGGCATTTTCACAGACAACACCGCTCATTAATGGCGCTTCTAGCGTTAAGATGAATGGAGTGAACACCTATTCCGTGTTCTTCGAGGTATCAGGATGTGCGACAGGCTATGACTGGTCGGCTTCAAACAATCAAGGAGTTACGGATAACCTAGCATCAAGCTGGGATGTGTCGTATGGCGCGCCTTCAACAACGACTGTTTCAACCGTTGCGCTAGGCAATAACGCGAATAACAGCTTCTGGATTCAAGATCCGAATTCGCCATACCAATACACAGTTCAATGTGTCGGCGCTACCGCTCCATCAGACCCTAAAGCTACGGTTGAAATTTATGTACTACCACAACCTGTAAACGAACGTGTACCTACTATCTCCGTTGTAAGCCGCCAATGTGCTTATATTGACAACCCTACAGGTGGAGTTGTTCGATTGAAAGCGGACGGATGTTACGATGAGGTTGAATGGACAAAACCAGATGGCTCAACAGAAGTTGTTTGGGCTGAATTTGACGGTATTCTTACACTAAGCGGAAATTATGACGAGGGTGTATATCGCGCAAAATGTAAGTTTAATGCACTATATCAAGATAGCAACAATCAAGTTGTTACTGTTTTTCCTGTAACGCAAGGCGGAAGTTCATTTGTTGGAAAAGAGTTTTATCCACCACAAAACATTCGTTTAACATCGAACACAGCTCTGGGTCCAGATTGGACAGAAATTTGCGACGGTACATCTATTGATTTAAAGCCGAATATGTCGGAAGCTTATGCAGGAAAAATGACATACCAATGGTTCTTGAACAATACTTTAGTAGGTTCAAATAATACAGGTGTATTTAACACAGGTGGATCTGGTAATTATTTCGTTCGTGTTGCATCGAAAGGCGGTGCGGGTGCATGTGGATTCTCCGACTCAAACATATTTAACATCAATAAAATAGCCCTAGACAAACCTGTCATCTTAGGTAATAACAAGTATTGTTTGGATGGAGTTACAACACTAAATGTCGACTCTACTAGCTTAGTTAAACAAGAAGGATACTTGATGCCGTCAAAACCGACTGCACCAGCCAAATTCACTTGGTATGTAAATGGCGTTGCACAAAGTAGTTTAGGTACTTTATCAAGCATTAAAGCAAATACAAACATTTCGGTACAAGTAGCATATACGACAAACTACGGGTGTAATTCTTCTATTTCAGATGCTGTTGCTGTTACAAACTATGACCGCCCTGCTACACCAAGCATCACAGCTAAAACAAAATTAGGCTGGTGCTTCGGAACTCCAATTGAAGCCGTGTTAGAATCATCTGACTTACCCAATGGTGAATTAACAAAATATGAGTGGAGTAATATGGCAACTGGGAAAACGGCCAACATCAGTAAAGATGGTAGTTATACCGTTCGTTTAATCAACACGGATGGCTGTTATTCATTGGCTTCTAGCCCAGTGGAAATCACCGTATTACCTTTGCCAGCAGCGCCGAGCATTGCAACTTTAAACGGGGCATCTCCATTTTTCTGTGTAAAATCAGAATCCGGAACAATCAACTCAGTGAGCTTAGTGGCAACATCAACAAATGATGTTATCTGGAGTACGAAATTTGAAGGAAAAGTATTAGCGGATATCAAAACCAGTGGAACCTACACAGCGACTGCGCGTGATATCAATGGTTGTATTTCATTGAACTCTAACGGAATTAAAGTTGTCGCACAACCTAACCCTTCATTGGCGTCTGATACAAAAATTGTGAAAGAAGGCGTTTATACATTAAAAGCGACGAACTTCCCTTCAGCTGCAACTGTTAATGCTACAGGCGCGGGAGAGTACGTATGGAAATTTGGTTCAGCCTTATTGACTCCAAAAACCTACATTTCAAAAGTAAAAACAGCAGGTGATTACACTGTAGCTCGTAAATATCTGTACACAATTGATGGAACCCCATTAACATGTATCACTGACGCAGTTAAGTACACATATACCGTTGACCCAGACTATTCAGGAGTTGCAGTATATCCTAACCCAATCACTGCTACATCAAGCTCTGATTTAACGGCTAAAGTTCAAATTCAAATCTTAGAAGATTGGACAAATGGCGAAATCACCTTATTCGATATGGTTGGTCGCCCCGTCTATGCAGGCAAAATTGCAAACACAGACGGCACTGCTATCTTAGAAGTTAGCGGGTTAGCAAACGGAATTTATATTTTACAAATCAAAGCTGATGGCGGGAAGTCGTTCGTGGGCAAAGTAATTGTAAATAAATAGTTTCAAGTACCTTCAAACTAAGCCGATCCGAAAAGATCGGCTTTTTTTATGATGCATAAATTTCTGATTCTATCGATATTCATTAACTTCTATTGCAACGCTCAATGGACAAATGTTAATATCCCAACTAAAGCATCATTTAGAGCATTCAAATCGAAGGACGATCAAATATGGGCAAGCGGAACACAAGGAACTATAGGACATTCGTCAGATGCAGGGAAAACATGGGAATTCCTACAAGTTCCGCAAGCAGAGAAACTTGATTTCAGAGACCTCGCCATTATAAATGATCAAGAAATCATGTTAATGAGTGCGGGGCCATCAGAAGAAGGGAAAGCCCGTATATATCAAACGGTTGATGGCGGGAAACATTGGAAAATCATTTTCCAAGTAAATGAATCTGGCTATTTCTTTGATTGCCTACATTGGGATGCTAAGACTCAAAGGGCTTGGCTACTGTCTGACCCAGTAAACCAACAATTGACACTTTTCACATACGGGAATAAAAGGTTCACACGAACTGATTCTAGCAGAACTCCTTTACTTCAAGCTAAAGAGGCATTTTTTGCAGCGAGCGGCTCCAGTATGTTGCATGTAAATGACCAACTTTTCTTTGTAGGTGGCGGGGTAGATTCAATTAACATTTACCACTACGATCTAGGCAAGAATACGTGGAAAATCAATAAGCCCGGTATTGCTTCAGGTGAGGCAAAAGGCTATTTTTCGATCGGGGCAAAAAACAAAAAAGAATTTTGGGCCGTTGGAGGGGATTACCGAAAACTAAATGAACTTAGCATACCCATAATTACCACAGTAGATGGTGGTGCGCATTGGAAAGCATTAACAAATACACCCACGTTTTACATGGAAAAAGTGATTTGGGCAAAACCCTATTGGATTATAACAGGCCCCAGTCAAAGCGTAGCTTACCATGAAAAAAAGAGAATCTGGAGAAACTTAGGCAATACCAGTTTTCACAACATCGTTCAAGTAGGCGATACAATCTGGGGAATTGGAGCGAAAGGCCAATTAGGTTACATTAGCCTTTCATCCATCAATGATTTATTTCTTTCTAAAGAATAGCGAAATAGGCGTCCCGTCTAATTTGAAATTCTTACGCATTTGATTCTCCAAATAGCGCTCATAACTCTCTTTTATGTACTGAGGAAGATTACAGAAGAATATAAACGTTGGATACGGCGTAGAAACCTGCGTACAATATTTAATCTTAATGTATTTACCTTTCCATGCTGGTGGCGGATAGTTTTGAATCACCTCTAACATCACATCGTTCAACTTCGAAGTAGAAATCTTTTGAGAACGGTTCTCATAAACCTCTAGCATCATCTCTAACACCTGGAAAATACGCTTCTTCTCCATCACGGAAGTAAAGATTACGGGCATATAATTCAAAGGCGCCATGCGCTCTTTGATGGCTTTTTCCAACTGGTTCGCGGTATTCGTATCTTTTGCCACCAAATCCCACTTATTCACCATCAATACAATTCCCTTTTTCGCTTTATCAGCCATGCTGACAATGTTCATATCTTGGGCTTCTAAACCAGTCAATGGATCAATGGTCGTTGCGTCAATTAGAATGATTGCGATGTCACATTCCTCCAAAGCTTTAATCGAACGTAAAACGGAATAATACTCAATGTTATCATCGATACGCGCCTTCCGACGAATACCTGCCGTGTCCGTAATGATAAAATCTTTCCCATACAGTGTATAACGATTTTGAATCGCATCACGGGTCGTACCAGCCATATCCGTCACGATAGAACGATCACGACCTAATAAAGCATTTAGGAAAGATGATTTTCCTACGTTTGGCCGACCTAAAATAGCCACACGAGGAACACCTGCTTCTGGATTTTCAATCCCTTCATCTTTGAAATGAGAAATCATTTCGTCCAACATATCTCCGGTTCCACTACCACTTTCTGCGGCGATTGGAAATGGTTCTCCTAAGCCCAATTCATAAAACTCGGCAGCTGCCATTGCCTTTTCATTGGTATCTGCCTTATTAGCTACCAAAATTACCGGCTTTTTAGAACGGCGTAATATATTGGCAAAATCCTTATCCAAATCTGTTAAGCCCGTTGTACAATCGACAACGAATAAAAGTACTGCGGATTCTTCAATCGCCAATTCTACTTGCTCACGAATCGCACCTTCAAAAATATCCTCGGATCCATGAACATATCCTCCAGTGTCAATCACAGAAAAGAATTTACCTGTCCACTGGCCATATCCATAATGTCTGTCACGCGTAACGCCTGACATATTATCCATAATGGCTTTTTTCTGTTCAATTAAACGGTTGAACAACGTTGATTTGCCCACATTGGGACGGCCTACAATGGCTACAATATTTGACATCTGTCCTATAAATTAATCGGGCGAATACCCGAATGAACGCAATTTATCTGCTTTTGCACGCCAATCTGGCTCTACCTTCACAAACTGCTCTAAAAAAACCTTTTTACCAAAGAAAGCTTCCAAATCAGCTCGCGCCTGAATACCCACTTTCTTAATACTCTCTCCTTTATGCCCAATTAATATAGCTCGTTGAGAAACACGTTCTACATAAATTTCAGACGCAATGCGTAAGATAGTTGGCTCGTCTTTAAACGAAGTCACAACCACTTCACAAGAATAAGGAATCTCCTTTTTATAATTCAAAAATATCTTTTCGCGAATAATCTCGGCAGCAAAGAAACGCTCCGACTTATCCGTGAGTTCATCTTTGTCGAAAAACGGAGGATGAACGGGCAAATTCTCAACAATATGCTTAAAGATTTGATCTAAATGCACATGCTCTTGAGCCGAAATAGGCAAAATCGGCTTACCAGGAAAAATCCCTTGCCAATATTCCATGCAGGCTTGGAGCTTTTCTTCGGATACCAAATCTATTTTATTCAACAATACAACAATGGGGGTCGCTGTATGATCCTTCCAATTTGTTAGGAACTCCAAATCTTCATAGGTATCATACACATCCGTCACATATAAAACCACGTCAGCATCTTCCAGTGAATTTTTCACAAAAGCCATCATCGACTTATGCAATTCATATTTTGGCATCAAAACACCCGGCGTATCTGAATAGATGATTTGGTACTCATCTCCTTGGTATTCACCATTCAACATGCCTAGAATACGATGACGAGTTGTTTGTGCTTTAGAACTTACTATAGACAAGCGCTCCCCAACCAAAGCATTCATCAACGTACTTTTGCCCACATTGGGTTTGCCGATGATACTGATAAAACCTGCTTTATGCTGCTGGGCCATGTCAAAAATATATTCCCCGAATGGGATATTGTGAATAATTTAACAAAGATACTTGTTTTTCCCGAAATAACCCTGCATATTTGCACTCCAATATATCGCGGGGTGGAGCAGTTGGTAGCTCGTTGGGCTCATAACCCAAAGGTCGTCAGTTCGAGTCTGGCCCCCGCTACTAGAAAAAAGACAAGTCGAAAGGCTTGTCTTTTTGTTTTTAAAGTCTTCCACAAAATACACCCATCCTACTTTTCACTAGCTATAAATCCTAAAATAAACGACCACTTAATAAATCTTTCTTTACACGAGAATTTCAATTTCATAGGTTTGCAAGGATTTGATTAATCTTTGTTCATGAAAACAACCCTAAAACTCCCCGATTTCCAAACCTGCTTAATTGCTGATGTCTTTTACATTGAAGGGAAAAGCAACTACAGCATTATCTACACTAAAAATGCTGGCCCAATCACCATGGCCAAAACGCTCAAGAAATTTGAGTCACAATTGAGGCTAAGTCCGTTTTTACGTATCCATAAGTCATACTTAATCAATCAAGCGCATTTGATAAGCCAAACTCTAAGTCCTGAAAATACGCTTCAATTATCCAATGGAGTAATTTTACCTGTTTCACGACGAAAAAGAGAAGAGATAAAAAAATCCTTATAAAAAAAAGGGCTTCCAAAATTGGAAGCCCTTTTTCTTGAAATAAATTGCTGATTATTTAGCAGCCGGAGCAGCTAACAAATCAAAGAATTGATCCAATTTCGGTGTTACGATAATTTCCGTACGACGGTTTTGCTTACGACCTGCACGGCTATTATTACCTGATTGTGGTTCAAATTCCCCACGACCACCTGCCGTCATACGCTCAGGATCTACTCCAAATTTTGTTTGTAACAAACGAACTACGGATGTAGCACGCATTGCACTTAAATCCCAGTTATCTTTGAATTCAGGCGTTGAAATTGGCACAGCATCAGTATGACCCTCAACTAAGATATCTAAACCTTTGTGATCATTAACCACTTT
>DKIP01000046.1 GCA_002454335.1 Cytophagaceae bacterium UBA6715
AGGTTAAAAACGGTTCCGGCGTAAATGGCTGCCGACATGGATAGCCCTGCATTCGTAGCTAATTTGGGAATCCAATTCAACATAAAATACAAGGTAGCGAAAGCTAAAAACAATGCGGCCCACAACTGAAAAGTAGAAATTCGGTAAGGCTCTTTGACCAGAATTTGAACACTTGGCTTTTCTTCTGCGCTCTGTGAAGCTGCAAATGACTCTTTGATAAATAGCCCAACCAGCGGTAATGACAAAAATGTCGCTAAGCCTGCTAGTTCAAAGAGATGCTCCCAACCTGATGTTTTGATAACCGTCGCAGCAACTAAACCTGATAAAACGGCACCCACCGGATAACCCGCAACCACCGTACTCACCCAAAAATTTCGGGTCGAAACAGGTGAATTTTCAGCAGTTAAAGCCGCCGTCGTAGCCATCATCGCACCAATGCCCAAACCACTGATGAAGCGAAAAATCATCAACAAATTCACATCCGTGGCATAAGATGTCGCATAAATACAAGTAGCCATTAATAATCCCGCAATCAGCATCGTGGATTTCCTACCAATCCGGTCGGCAAACGGTGCTAAAAATATAGCCCCTACGGTCATACCCACAAGACCCGAAGAGAATACAACCCCCAAGTTGGCGGGACTAATACTCCAAGCTTTCGCAATAGCAGGAGCGGCATAGGAAATGATGAGCACGTCCATGCCATCCAACATATTCATTAAAAAACAAATGAAAATTGTGAGGTATTGCTTAGTTGACATATCCAAAAGAAGGCTTCACGCCCGTTTTAACCCAGTTACGCAAGGCATCAAAAGCCTCACCCGTTTGTTTATCTGTAAATTGGCAATGTGCCTGTCCATTCGTGTATTTGACCGTAAAATATTTCCCACGACCCTGCGCATGAATCATGTTTTCGAGATTCGTAACCGCATAAGAAACAGGAATCAATTGATCATAAATTGTGTGCATTAGCACGATTGGCTTATCGATTTTCCCAGTCCGATCGTAGCGCGCGAAAAGTTTCTGCGGATCCTGCGTGGATGCCAAACGCTCTGCTTTTCTGTTTACTTCCAGATTATCCGGAAATCCAGAATAGACCGTTTGCGTATTGTCAAATGGGTTACCATTGAATTTTAATGCCAAATCACGCAACACATTTTGGTTGAAAAATAAAGAACCTGGTAAATCAGCTAATTTCAGATCAAAGCGTTTGGCAAAAGCGACTGCTAGAACGGAATCTTTAGCTAAAATGGCTTGTTTGATGGCCGCCATGCGCGAACCTGCTTGAGCGAATGAAACAAATTGTATCGCGCTTGTTGGGTCAAAAATTTCCTTCAAGCTAGGAACGATTCCCGGAAAAAGCCCATTAAACGTCGCATACATGTCATATTCTTTGCGGCATTGTAGGTAAGGTCTAGAAGCCAAAGGGCAAAGGGGTAAACCGCCTTGGTAATGCTGCCCAAAATTTTCCAATGTCGCAACCGTAATCCCGCCGCCCATCGAATGCCCCACCATAAACGTGGAATCCGGTTGGCCCACCTTTTTAACAAACGCTTGGCGCAATTCTTCCGTGGCATCAACACCCTCAGCCAGAGCGAACCCTTGAATGGGATAATCAGAGGCAGCGATCGCAAATCCGCGATCCAAAAAGGGTTTTAGTCGTTGGGCCAACTGAGCATTTGCGCTAGCTGGTGGGGTGCCCATGAACTGGTAACCATGTGCATACATGATTAGCTTTTTGTTCCAATTTGCGGGGATGTGTACTTGATAATCGCCTCCCTTGAGAACACCTAGGTCAACCGCCTTTTGTGCGTGTAGCGAAAGGGCTAGCAGGCATAAAATTGCTATTTGCTTCATTATAGTAATTTATAAATTCGGATTTTCACAGCATCAGGCATGCGTTCGCCGGTGCAAACAAAAATGGTATCATTGATCCAAGCATATTTGCTCGTTAAAGGAGCTTCTAATTTGGGAATCGCACGGAAATAATATTGACTGGCATCTACTTTTTCGCCTTTGGCAATACGCGCTGCGACTTCGGGAGTTGCAACACGAACACCGATGTTTTTCACATAAATAATAGCTCCGTCATCTGCCTTGAATTGATAGTGCGCTTCCAACTCTGATACGCCATCTTTCCGGACTATTTGCCAGTCGGCACCTCCATTAAAAATCTCTCCTTTAATTCCAGGGCCATCCACTGTCCCACCAATAATAGGAATAATCCGACGCGTTCCATGGGCGGTTTCACCTACGGTCAGTGCGGGACTAAGTTTAACTTGCAATTCGCAGAAAAAATCGAGTTTGGGTGCTTCTTGAGCGAAGGCTGTTGTTATGCTGAAAAGCAGCAAAGTGATAAATTTTTTCATAGGTTTAGATTTGTTCACCTCATTCAGCTTTGGCAAACCTGGGAGGATTGCCAAAGCTACGGGGAAATAAGGAATTTTCGATGGCTAAAAAGCATTTTATCAAGAAATTGGAGGCTTAATTTCTCCGAAATCTGCTAACTTCGCGATACGCTGACGGGGTCGGTGACCACCGGCAGCGTATAAAACTCAATGAAAAAGAAACTACGTATTCGTTATTGTCCACAATGCCATTGGTTATTACGGGCAACGTATGTTGCTCAAGAACTCTTAACTACATTCGAAAAAGAACTTGGTGGCATTTGCCTCGAGCCGAGTGATACAGCTGGTGAATTCGCCATCCTTTGCGAAGACGATGTCCTCTTTGACCGAAAAACAAATGGGGGTTTTGAGGAAATCAAGATAATCAAACAACTTGTTCGGGATTATGTTTGTCCGGAAAAACCCTTAGGGCACAGCGACAAATGATAGGTCTCGTTTTAGCTGGCGGCAAGAGTTCTCGAATGGGACAAGACAAAGGCCTTATGCATGACGAATGCGGGAATTCCTGGGCTAAAAAAGCACAACAATTATTAATTGAATCCCAATTAACTTGCTACATTAGTATAAATACGAGACAAAGGAAATCATACTCAGAACTTTTCCCTCCAAAAGACTTGTTGGAGGATCTCGAAAATATCTATGTTGAGGGCCCACTAAAAGGTCTTTTGAGTGCACATGTCCGATTTCCAAGCGAAAATATTTTGGTAATTGCTTCTGATCTTCTTCACCTACAAGTTATGCAGATCTCACACCTCATTTCTTTTCAAGCAAATGATACAAAACATGAGATATGGGTGTATGGAAATCAAGCCAAACCAGAGCCCCTTTGTGCAATCTATTCAGCACATATTTTAGCCAAAATCATAGCGAATCCACCCGAAAAATTTAGTTTAATGAGTTTGCTTAAAAGGCACAAAACAGCATTTCTAAATATTCCGAAAGATGAAATTGCATGTTTTACCAACTTTAATTACCCACCAAGTGAAATGCTGACTTAGGCGATTCACATAATTCACAGCAATAATCCGAAGGCAAATCTTCAAAAAACGTACCCACCGTAATACCTTTGCCTATATCGCCATAGGCTGGATCGTACCGGCTTAAACAATTCTGACAAAAATACCTATCCTCTTTTAAATTTTCGTGTATACGTATATCGGGTAAAAGCGATTGTTGAACTTGGGAAGTTCGAAATTTATAAAATGACAAAATTGCACGACGCAATTGTTCTCCCAAAACAAATTTAGGTACTCCCTTGCAAAACAAAGAGCCCGTACGCTGATTTGGATTAAAATCATGTGCGCACATGATATCATAAACCTGAAATAATCCCCATAAAATGGGTCTAGATCGAATGACAATGCCACCAAATACCTCGCTTTTCGGTCGAGTTTTGATCCCAATGCTCAGGCCGAATGATCGTGTATCTTCGATACTCAATTGGCGGACCAAAAACTGTTTCAAATCCAAACCTGCAGGGCTATGATCTTCTAATTGAAAATTTAGCTCATTTGCGGCATGTCGCATATTAATTTGATGCTTTTCAAGCAATAAATTCCATGCGCCTTTATCCTTTTCCTCTATCCCCTTAATCATTAATGTTTTCCAGGGTGTAGATCCCATTTGGCCAACTTTTGTATCCAAACACAATTGACAAGCCTCCCTTAAAAAATCACAACTAAACAATTCTTTTCGCCTATAAATCCCTAACCAATATCGATTATTGTATCGATTCAAGCCCTCATAATAAGGCAAATTAAATGCTGGCAATTGAGCGGGCAAAATCGCCGAACGAATGACAAAATCTTTCAATTCCATTCGTGACATTAATTGCTCTCCATTTGCCTCTACCTGATCATAAAATGATTCACGATCAGCGAGTATTAATTCCTCTAAATTTTTCGAAAAGCTTGCTACATCCTGCGTATATACAATTGAGGTCCATTCATAAATCACATTAGTTTTGGGAAATCGAATAAACAAATGCCAAAAATGTGCTTCAGTTGCTGACGCTACCCAATTTATATTTCCAGTCAATAAAGGTGTAAAACTTTGATTACTATCTGAAATATTGATTTTCAAAGTGGGTAAATAATCAATTCCATCCAATATGTCTCGGTAAACACCTTCACTAAGCCAAGTATCCTGAATAAAAACTTCTTCAGCTGGATAAGAACTTACAATATTTGGATATAATTCCTCGTTGATTTCAAACCGAATTTCTGTTTGGTCTAAAATCGACACTAAATCTCCTACCATATCTGCTTCCAAAGGTATCAAAAGCTGCTGACGCAAACCAAAGCGAACCTGCCGAATTTTCAATCGATCCAGGATGTTTAATATTTCCAACAAATCCCCAGGCGAAATAATCCCCCCAAGAAAATTAATCTTTACATAGCTCATACTAATCCAAATTCATGCATCGCAATGGGAAAATTTTTATTTTCATGACTGGGATTTGTCAATTTTAATAAACTGAATCGTTGCAAATTACTCAAGCCATTCCAAGCACCTACCGATATTTCCCAACCGAACTCACGAGCTTTGGCAGCCATCCTGATAGGCACTTCGGGTCCTTGATGCCAAGCATCCAATATTTTTTCAGCTGGTAACTCTGCTGCTGCTTGACCCGTATATTTTTCAATCAACTGAGACAAGTAATGAGCATAAAGTGCTTGATCTGCTTTGGATTCACATGCGTACAAGGCCAATGCTAACTTTTCGTCCGAGCTAAACTTTGCCCAAGCGGCTAATTTCAACTTTATACGCACAGCGTCTAATTTAAAACGAACTGCCATGGGTATACAACGCATGTTCGCTTCCATGAAATCTTCTTCAAACATGAAATATTCTATACCTGATTTACCTAAGAAAATAGATGGTTCCATAAGATTACGATTGTTTCAAATTTCGTTGCAAAATTGATTTAACTTCAGGCCGACAACTTCCACAACCCATGCCCGCCCCACTTAACTGACATAATTGCAGATGATCCGTACATCCCGCTTCAATTTTAGCGATCAAATTCCCTTCCCCGACCCCATTGCAAGAGCAGATCAATTTTCCTATGACAGGCTCAGATGTTTCACCTGATCGCAATAAAAGTAACCGCTTTTCGCTTAACTCAATTTTCTGCTCAATCAAATTTCGAAATTCTAGGAACTCTCTTTTATCTCCTATCAAAATGGCTCCAATTAGTCGGTCGTTGTGAATGATACACTTCTTATAATATCGTTTCGCCTTATCCACAAAAATCACCTCCTCATAAGCCGGGTCTTTAGGACATTCAACTACCCCCATGGAACATAAATCCGTCCCCTGCATTTTCAAAATATTCATCAATAATGATCCCGAATATTGCTTTGAAATATCTCCACTGAGGTAACGAGCAACCACTTCTGCTTGTTGTTCTGCGGCCGCAGTAATCCCATACAACGAGCCTGCACATTCGGCAATTTCACCAATAGCAAAAATAGAAGGATCACTCGTCTGTAAATATTCATCCACACATACCCCACGTTGAGTAAGTAAATCCGCCTCTTTTGCCAATTCAATATTAGGAATTGTACCAATTGCAATTACAATTCCCTGAGCTTGTAATGTCAAGCCACTTTTTAGTCGGACACCTTCTACGGCATAGGTACCCAATACGCGTTCTATTTCGTCATTGTAATGGATAGATATCCCTCGATCTACTAATTCTTCATGCAACAATTGACTCCCCAATGGATCCAGTTGACGATCCATAAATCTTGAATTTCGGTGCACCAAAATTACAGGTATCCGCATTTCCTCCAATGAAGCGGCCAATTCAATACCCAGCAATCCCCCACCAACAATAATAACCGGGCCCTTCGTTGGATCTATATGCGCTCGAAAGCGGTCAGCATCCGGCCTACTACGCATCGTAAAAATTCCTTGTAAAGGTGGCAAATCCTTTAGTATTGCAGGCCGACTTCCTGTCGCTAATATCAGAATATCATATGCATGGATATCCCCGTTCGAGTCAGTTACTGATTTATTTTCGCGATTAATGGATTTGATTGCTAATCCCCGATGCAAGGTAATGGCATGCTCAACTTCCTCATCGTCCGACATCTTCACTAAATTCATCCATGGTAATGTCCCATTGATATAATCGGGTAATAAAACCCGGTTATAAAATGGCAAATCCTCTTTACTGAATACAACTATTTCGTCTTCCGAATTGGCTAATCGATACGACTTTACAAATCCGCATGCGCCAGCACCGGCACCTATAACGACTATTTTTTGCTTCTGTTTGATGAAGGCTTGAACCGAAACAGCCGAAAATTTAAAATCAGGCTCTTTACTTTTCGGATCCACAAGTGAAGATGTCAAGTTATTCACGCGATTATCATCTCGACCCGCAATTTTTCCCCAGTGCATAGGCATAAAGACACCTCCAGGTTTTATGTTCTGACTAAGCTTGGCTTTAACCCGAACAAATCCACGCTTATTTTTAACTTCCACTAAAGTCGCTTCTTGAATTCCAAGTCTAGCTGCATCCGATGGATGTATTTCCAAAAATGATTCAGATAGATGTTGTTTCAATTTATTCACTTTCCCAGTTTTTGACATCGTGTGCCACTGATCCCTTATCCGACCTGTATTTAAGATAAATGGATATTCATCACTACACTTTTCAGAAGTATTTTCATCTGATACGGCATGGATTTGGGCTTTACCAGAAGCAGTATAAAAGTGATGGTCTGTAAATAAACGAGGTGTTCCAACTCCTTTAGAACCGCTAGGGTATGGCCACTGTACTGTTCTTTTTTCTTTTAAGATTGTATAGTTCAAGCCACTTATATCGATGTGTGTCCCAGCAGTTAATTGAGCATGTTCATCATAAATCTCACGAGTTTGATTAAAGTTGAAACCAGCATAACCCATTTCTTGGGCAAATCGGCAAATAATGGTCGCATCTGGGAGTGCTTCCCCTGGTGCATCAACTAGTTTAGGTAAGTAGGAAATACGCCTTTCTGCATTAGTCATCGTTCCTTCTTTTTCGGCCCACGCAGCCGCAGGAAAAACTACATCAGCATATGCTAATGTTTCAGCACAATTCGATATTTCTTGTACAACAACAAATTTGGCTTTTTTCAAACCAGCCTCAACAAGATGCACATCAGGCATACTCGTCAAGGGATTAGTACATATAATCCAAACAGCCTTCAAGGTCCCCGCTTCTAAAGCACTGAACATTTCCGTTGCACTTAAACCTGGTTTCGATGCAATCCGACCTGAAGGTACGCCCCAAAATGCTTCTACCTCTTCCCTGTGAGCTGAATTCAATAAATCACGATGTGCAGGTAATAAATTCGATAAACCACCCACCTCTCGGCCACCCATCGCATTAGGCTGACCCGTCAATGAAAGTGGTCCAGCCCCGGGCCTGCCTATTTGCCCCGTAATTAAATTCAGATTAATCAACGAAAGATTTTTGTTCACCCCCACAGCACTTTGATTGAGGCCCATAGTCCACATACTCATATAAGCCTTTGCTCCAGCTATAAAACTTGCTGTCTGTTCTATAGCTGCTGTTGAAACTCCACAAATCAAAGCCGCCTCCTCAATAGTTCGCAAAAAAACAGATTCGCGATATGCTTCGAATCCTTCCGCATGTTGCTGGATAAAATGTTGATCAACCGCCCCCATTTCGATTATTAGTCTACCAATAGCATGATGCAAAACAATATCTGTTCCAGGATTGACCTGAAGGTGAATATCAGCTAGTTCACAAGTTTGCGTCTTGCGTGGATCACTGACAATGATTTTAAGTTGAGGATTTCGTTCCTTGGCCGCTTCAACGCGCCTCCAAAGTATGGGATGACACCAAGCAGGATTTGCCCCTGCAACAAATAGTACATCCGCGAAATCTAAATCCTCAAAAGAAACAGGCACAGAATCCTCTCCTAAACTCAACTTATACCCAACAACAGCAGAACTCATACAAAGGCGTGAGTTAGTATCAATATTATTACTACCGATATACCCCTTAATCAACTTATTAATCACATAATACTCCTCGGTAAGACATTGACCTGATGCATAAAATGCGACAGAATCAGGACCATATTGCTTAATCAGAGCCTTAAATACGGCAGCTGTGCGTTCCATGGCTTGATCCCAACTAACCCGCTTTCGGGCTTGGTTTTTGCCATATCGAATTTCTGGATAAAGTAATCGATCAGAGGAATCGTTAACGGTATAATGTAAATTCATTCCTTTACTGCACAGTTTGCCATCATTGACTGGATGACCTTTTTCCCCTTCTACGTGCAGCCGACCTAATGGATCTTTTTGAATAGATACACCACAGCCAACACCGCAATAACAACAAGTGCTTTGGTGCTGTGTAAAACCGGCTTTCAGGTGTTTCTCCATCGTTTTATATTTAAGCCAAATGTAATTCTACCGACTTTTTGGATTCCGAAAAACGGGTAATAAAAACAATCACCGAAACAGCTATAGCAATAAGACCGATGTACCCAAAGGCTTGCATATAAGTAATGGTTTCACTTTTAAATAAAAATCCAAATAACATACCTCCAACATTTCCGCCGGCCCCTACCACACCACTCACCAGTCCAACATTTTTTGTGTTAATAAAAGGAGTAATAGCATAGGTAGTTCCATTAGCCATTTTTAAGAACAAAGCAAAAGTGACCATTGACAAAATTGCTAATGTCATATTTCCTGAATTAGCAAAAAGTAGCAAACCTAGACCTTCCAACAATAAAACAGATGCTAACAACAAACCTTTTCCTCGCATTCCATAGCTTCGTCCCACCCGATCAGCAAATATGCCCCCAAGTGCGCGAGCAAAAATATTCATAAAACCGAAAGCCCCAGCCCAGAAACCAGCAGCACTTTGACTTAATTTATATTCTTGAACAAAATGCAATGCTGCCACATTATCAAATGTAATCTCCATACCAAAACAAACAGCATAGGATAATGCCAAAGCCCAAACTCGCCAATCCTTAAGTACGGAATAATCTGTTTTTGTTTTCGCTTGAACTTCGCGCTCAATCTCATCGTAATTCCCTGCTGGTGTATCTTTAGTGAAATAAAAATAAACAAAAGCCATGATAAGCATCATCACACCAGGCAAAATCATCGCATACCTCCAAGCATCCGCTTTCACAAATCCAAAGCCAACAATCACTGAAAAAACGATTGGCATTAACATGTTTGTCACCCCACCACCTAAATTTCCCCAACCACCAGCGACTGCATTTGCTGTTCCTTTCAATGCAGCTGAAAACATCATGGAAGTATGAAATTGCGTAATAACAAATGATGCGCCTATAATGCTTATGGCTAATCGAAACAATAAAAAACTCGTGTAGCTATCTGCTAATCCCACGCACATGACAGGGATAGACCCGATTAACAATAATGCAGTATAGGTTTTCCGAGGTCCCCATGTATCACATAACCGCCCTATTAGCAATCGTGCTATAATAGTTCCCGAAACTGAGGCAATGATGATATTTCCGATTTGAGGTTTCGTCAAATGCAAGGTTTCTTTGATTGTTGGCATCAATGGTGCTAAACCAAACCATCCAAAAAAACAAACAAAAAAAGTCATCCAAGTGATGTGAAACGTGCGCATTTGTACGCCACGGAAAGAAAAAATACTTAATTTTTCGAGAGGTTTAATCGTATTCATCTTGTATACATTTAGGTGGATTAAAAAATAACATTCAATTGTAGGTAGGCCCAAGAGGCCTTTTTCTGTGCGGTGCCAGGATTTAAGTCCTTCGCAAGGACCATAGAGTCACTAGCATGTAGGAACGAATAACCAAATTCGAGTGTACTGAATTTATTCAGGGAATAGGTACTTACCCAATCCATCTCAAACCCGAGATAAGGATCTATTTTCTGTCCATCCATGGCTTTTTGATCTGCCGCCAAAGCGAAATAATGGAGGTCGATTCCTGAATTAAATCGTTTATTCGAAGACTGGTATTTGACCTTTAAATATGCATCAGATAACCCTCCTTTGGGAGAACCTGTTCCTGCATAGAAATAATCCATCAATCCCCAAAACTTATGTGGAGTTCCGTACAATGGGTCAAATCTCCGATTCATTTTCGAGCTATCAAATGCATCATTACCCGAAACCAAATCCCAACCCGCTACATATGCTATCTGTTTTGGCTGATATGTGAGCGCGAAAGAAGAAGTGTACGCATTCAAATTAAGTCCATCCTTGTCATGACCCGTTTGATAATACATCGCAGCATAAAGCTGAATGACTTTTGATAATGGAATCGTTAATGTTGAACCCAATGTCCATCTGGCATGAAGGGTGTTCGAATGGTAACGTCGCCCATATATATATGCCGTATCCTTTCCTGCAATTGTACGTAATGAGTCCACTTGAAAAGCACCAAACTGGTCGCTAACGACTAGCCCAGACCACTTGGCTTTTGCAATATTTTTTGCCAAATATAAAAATTGAAGCGATTTATAATTTTGACCTAATGCATTTGTAGAAGGAGGATTTATTAACCCAGCAGAACCTGTCTTGCTAGATATACCATTGGCTGCAATCAATGGAACAAAACCCGACGGGGTTGGAACTAAATTACCTTTGCTATCCTTGACATATGGCAAGACATTTCCTGGTACATAATAGGTGCCATCTGTTTGAAATGCATCAGTATTTTGATTATATGCAATACCAAAATCAACACGCCATCCTTTGTGAAGCATTTTGAAGACCATCGCATCATGTCGGCGAGCTTGTTGCAACCAATCCAGATTACCTAAAAGTCGGGAATCGTCATAGACTAATTCTTGCCGGCCAATCTTCAGACCCAAGTACTCTACGAATCCCGGCAAACTAGTGTCTTTTTTGTTCATCAAAGAAATTTCAGCCCATGCCTCATGGATACCTAAACGAGCACCTTCAGCAGTAGAAATTGTAGAGGCATCTTGACCCCATACACGCACGTCCTGAATTGATGCTTGAAATTGTACTCGATTACTTTTAAATGTACTTGTCACCCTAGCCCGCTGTGATATAAAAAAAGCCGGTTCATTCGTATTAAGGCGCAAAGTTCCAAACCCATCGCGGTATTCAGCACGGTTACGAAGTTGGCCCGACCAAGTTAGCTGTCCGAATGCCTGGCATCCGAAAAGCAGAAATATCCAAAGTAATTTATAGTTCATCATCCGTAATACTTAGGAAAACTTGATCATCATCCACACGTACTTGATAGGTTTTAATGGCGCATTCATCACCACTCAGACATTCTCCTGTTTTTAAAGAAAAGGTCTTTTTGTGAAAGGGGCATGCCACTTTGGGCTCATCTCCTTGGGATCCTATCATCCCTCGACTTAATGCCATTTGATGCCGGTGTGGACATTCATTTTGTGTTGCATACCATTCACCTCTTCGCTTAAAATGGAATAAAGCGATTTGTAAGTCAGCTACTTTAACACATACGCCTCCATTCTCAGGAACATCTTGTACCGAGCAAGCGTGAATCCACTTGTCATTCATTGTATCTACCATAGCTATATTATTTCCAGGCTTTCGCCATTTTTTGTTCACGTAATTCGTCAAATTGTACTGTGGGGTCTTTTTCTTCAGGTGCGTTCACAAAGTGACTGAAGCGTTTTCTGAATGCAGGATTTTCAACTGCGGCCTTCCATTCACAGACATAATTATCGACCAATGATTGCATCTCAGTTTCTAGTTCTGCCCCTAAGCCTAAGCTGTCATTGACTACTACGTTACGCAGATAATCCATTCCACCCTCTAGTTTATTTAACCAAGTAGCTGTTCGGGTAAGAGGGTCAGCCGTCTTAATGTAAAACATTAAGAATCGGTCGATGTAGCGAATGCACGTTTCACTATCCAAGTCACTCGCTAATAAAAGCGCATGTTGCGGCTTCGATCCGCCATTCCCACAAACATGTAAATTCCATCCTTTTTCTGTGGCGATGATTCCAAAATCTTTACTTTGCGCCTCAGCACATTCGCGAATGCAACCAGAAACACCTCCTTTAATTTTATGCGGAGCACGGATTCCTCTGTAACGCTCCTCAATTTGAATGGCGAAGGAAACGGAATCATGTAAGCCAAAACGACACCATGTACTCCCAACACAACTTTTTACGGTTCGCAAAGCCTTACCATAAGCATGTCCACTTTCAAAACCAGCAGCAATTAATTGTTCCCAGATTGTAGGCAAATCTGACAAGTGAGCACCAAATAAATCGATTCGCTGACCTCCTGTAATTTTGGTATATAAGTTAAATTCTTTGGCAACTTGACCTATGACAATCAACTTATCAGGCGTTATTTCACCACCAGGGATACGTGGAACTACGGAATAAGTGCCTCCTTTTTGAATATTGGCTAAGAAACGGTCATTACTATCTTGCGCAGTATCATTGCCTTTATCGAGTATTAATTCATTCCATAGGCTAGCGAGAATGGAAGCTACTAATGGCTTACACGTCTCGCAACCATCTCCTTGACCATGCACAGTTAATACTTCATCATAGGAACGAAGGTCATGTAAACGAATAAGATCCATTAATTCTTGCCGACTAAACTCAAAATGTTCACAGATCACATTTCGCACATATATTCCTTGCGCCTTCAAAGTATGATTAATAATATCTTTGACCATAGGAACACAACCACCGCAGCCGGTTCCTGCCTTACAACATTTTTTAATATCGTCTAACGTGGCAGCCCCTTCAAGCACATGACTGGAAATATCTCCTTTGCTCACAGCTTCACAGCTACAAATCACGGCCTCATCAGGCAAACTAGTAACACCTGCCCCTCCATCGTGCTCTCCCCCACGCGCCCCCAAAAGAATATCCTCCGGATTAGGAGGCAAAACCACTTTGTTTTTACATGTTTGTAACAACATGTTATATTGGTCTGCATCTCCGATTAATATACCACCTAACAATTCTTTCCCATCAGGACTAATATTGACACGCTTATAAATACCTTTATTTCTATCTTCAAAAACAATGGTGTGAGCATCATTACCCGTTACAAAAGGATCACCAAAACTGGCCACATCTACTCCAATCAGTTTAAGTTTTGTACTCATATCAAAACCCTGGAATGTCTTTTCTAAGCCCAACAAGGTTGAAACTGCGGCTTCAGCCATATCATATCCTGGGGCAACCAAGCCGTAAATCATCCCTTCATACAAAGCACATTCGCCTATTGCTAATATATGATGATCAGACGTTTGCATATATTGATTAACAACAATTCCTCCTCTAGGCCCCACTTCCAGCCCGCATGCACGAGCTAGCTCATCACGGGGTTTGATCCCAGCTGAAATCACGAGCATGTCCACAGGAAGAATACTTTCATCCTGAAATTGCATACCAGAAATAGCGGATTCCCCTAAAATTTCTTGGGTATTTTTAGACGTATGAATGGTTAAACCGAGTGATTCCAGCTTACCCTGCAACAGAGAAGAGCCCGCATCGTCGATTTGCCTAGGCATTAATCGAGGGGCAAATTCAATCACGTGCGTATCGCAAACACCCAAGTCAATCATAGCTTTTGCTGCCTCTAACCCTAATAATCCACCTCCTATCACTGCCCCAGTTTTTGCTTTAGGAGCCCATGATTGCATCAATACTAAATCTTCGATAGTACGATAGATAAAGACACCCGCTTTTTCAATACCGGGAATCGGTGGAACGAAAGCTGCGGAACCAGTCGCAAGGATCAAATAATCATAATATGCAACTCGACCTAGATATGAGCGCACACTTTTTGCTTTCCGATCAATTTCTAAAATAGGATCTCCAATAATTAATTCGATGCCCTTATCTGCATACCAAGAGGAAGGAGCCAGTTGGAGTTCTTCAGCTGACTTTCCATTAAAAAATTCACTGAGGTGAACTCGATCATAAGCAGGCCTCATTTCTTCTCCAAAGACAATAAGATCTAGTGATTTTGTGGATTTCGCAACCAACTTTTCACAAAGTTTAAAGCCAACCATGCCATTTCCAACGATGATAATTTTCATAATGCTAAATTTTAGGAACAATAATTGTACTATTCAAATATATATTTCAATCGCACAAATAAATTCAAGCTAAATGCAAAATGATAACAACAAGAATGACTCCTGATTTTGCTCCAATAATGTATTTATATGCTTGATTACGGAACAAATATCTATGACAAAAATTTTACAAACAAGAAATATTTGCTTTATTTTAAATCTATTTTTATCGATTTTGCAAAATTTATTGCAAATCAAATTAATTTTTAAACCTAAAAATGAAAGTTTTTTAAAAAATTTCAAAATATATTACAATAATCAATCTTCAATGTTTAGATTTGCTCGACACCAAAAAAATCGACTTAAATAAAATTGAACAATACCAAGATTAGTCCAATAACCATCATGAAGAAATCACTATTAACCTTGGTCGGAGCAGGTCCAGGAGACCCTGAATTAATCACATTAAAAGCTATTCGCGCAATCGGTGCAGCGGATGTAATCTTACATGACGCACTGGCAAATGTCGAATTACTAGAATATGCTAAAGCTGATTGTATTATTGAATTTGTTGGAAAACGATTTGGTTGCCACTACCTATCTCAAGCCGAAATCAATGATCGCATTGTTGAGTTAAGTAAGCAAAATAAAAACATAGTTCGACTTAAAGGAGGGGACCCCTTCGTTTTTGGTCGAGCGCAAGAAGAAATTGAAGCTGCCGAGTCCGCGGGGATGGAAGTCCGAATTGTACCTGGCATCTCAAGTGCACTAGCTGTAGCTGCATCAAATCGAATACCATTGACATGCCGCGGAATAAATGAAAGCTTTTGGGTGACAACTGGAACTACTGCCAATGGTGACATATCGACAGATATTCAATGGGCTGCACGTTCCACAGCAACCGTTGTTATATTAATGGCGATGAGTAAACTTGAAGGAATCATGGATATCTTTCGGTCTTGTGGAAAGCAAGATACCCCCGTGGCCATTATTCAAAATGGTACGAGGCCGAATGAAAAAATGGTCATTGGAACTGTGAAAGATATTCTTTTTCGCAGTGAAGCTGAAGGCTTAAGCAATCCTGCCATCATACTCATAGGCGATGTCGTATCCTTGTATCCAGAAAAATTAAGCCGCATAGTCCAACAAGAAATAGCCTCAATTTAAGCCATGGAGATTAACCAAAAAAGTGCCCTAGATTCAGAGACAGAATACACGGAATTAATGATTCCAAGTTATGCTAATTTTGGCGGCAAAATTCATGGTGGAATCTTGCTTTCATTAATGGATAAAGTCGCGTTTATTTGTGCTTCTAAACATAGCGGACAATATTGCGTTACCGTAGCAGTCGAAGGTGTTGAATTCAAACAAGCTGTCGAAGTGGGTGAGCTCGTAACAATTAAAGCGTCCGTTATTTTTGTGGGCAAAACAACGATGATTGTAGGCATGAGGGTGGAATCATTTAAACCAACTGAAGGCATTATTCGTCACACAAATTCATGCTACTTTACAATGGCAGCCAAAGATTCAGAAGGAAACCTAGCTGTTGTTCCAGGTTTGATTTTGAAAACAGATGAGCAGTTACGACGCTATTGCAAAGGTAAAATTATTCGCAAATTGTCATTGGAAAAACGAGAACTACTGAAAAGCGCAGTCAAAGATCAACTTATTCAGGATTTACGCCAAGAATGCCAAGAAGTGGATAAGTGCTTCATAGCCTAGGTAAAATATCAAATACCTAAAGACTAGTTTTCTCCGAAATCCACTAACTTCGCGATACGCTGACGGGGTCGGTGACCACCGGCA
>DKIP01000065.1:0-7003 GCA_002454335.1 Cytophagaceae bacterium UBA6715
AGAAATTCGAGATAATTGCAATTCTGCCTCATAAAGTTTCCCTAACAATTGAACCAATGTTACATCATTAATCCCCATTAAAGATGGAACGACTGAAGTACTTGGTTTTTTCGAAGTAACATATAACTCAATATCCTTCAAAACTGAAAGTTGGATTCCAATTTCTGACAAACGTTGATCATGCTCCTTAACAGTTTCCAAAAAAAGTCGCCCCTGTTCACTAATATTCACAATACCTTCGCGCGTTTTATAATCTTTTATATTTTCCTCAACTTGCCTAAGTTCATCTGAAACAATGCCTAGTCTTGCCTCTACAAAACGTAAGGTATTTTTAGCTACCAAATTTTTATCTTCGATAGCAAACTCATCGTAGACCTTAAATAATTGATCAATCACGTCACGCCCTTTTTCAGGGACAATCGTTACCATACTCAGGTAGATTACGGTTGATTTTTTGGTACTGGCCTCTGCTTTTAAACTTCCTAGTAAACCGGCTGCAACCCCCTCAACCGAATGCGTTTGAAGTAATATCTTGTAAGGCTTTGGCAAATCCTTGGCTAGAACAAAATTTGGATTCAGTGAAACGTAAAAGTATTGCCCATTTAAATAGAGACGTGATCCTAGGGGATAGGATTTCCCCTGAATGGAAAAGCGCCTCTTTAAAAAATCAATCTCAACCGGAATAGATTCTTGCATACTTTGTACTGAATCCTTTTGCATCGCAATCAATTGAAGTGGTGCTTGTTTACCATAAAGCTCTCGATCCAAAATATTTCCAATATGTGTTTGTGTCGTATATAGGTTCAAGTCACGAACTACTTGTTCCATCAAGGGGCTTGATTGTATAATTTCTATTTCATTATCAACCACTTTTTTATCCCCAAAAATATCGAGTGCATCCAACATTTGAGCTGCTCCTGCCCCATTCTTATCATCCTTTACCAGTAATTTGGCATTCACCTGATAAACCGGTGCGGTGTAACGTAGGTAAAAGAAAGACCCTAAGACACTTAAAAGGACCGTTAAGACAAAGACAGGCCAAAAAGGCAGATAGGTCTGCGCGATTTGGGTAAATAAATTGCCGTCCTGTGATTGATTCAAATCAAATGAATCATCAAATTCTGATTGCATGAAGTGTTATTTAAAGAAATTATTAATTACGAGTACGAGCAAAGTCGCACTGCTGATGATGGCCGGAAGATAGACCGACGTTTCACTACCTAGGTAGGACTTTGCTTTGTTGGGTTCTACATAAACCACATCATTGCTTTGAAGGTAAAAATGCTTGGATTGAAATAAATCCATCTTATTTAAATTGACACGATGAAATTCTTTCTTTCCTTCATTTTCATGTATCACAAGCACATTGTTTCGATTACCATAGGCCGTTAAATCACCAGCCATCCCAAGTGCCTCCAGCACAGAAATACGTTCATTTGAAACATTGTATGTTGATGGACGCACCACCTCGCCAAGAACAGTTACCCGGTAATTCATGAAACGGATACTGACTATGGGATCCTTTAGATACGGAATAAGTGCAATTTGAAGTGCCTGAGACAATTCGGATTTTGTCATTCCTTTTACAATCATCTTTCCTATTTTAGGCAATTGTATACTACCTTGATTATCAACCAATAAGCCAGGAGTAACTGATTGTGTCATGAAGGTAGCACCCGCCGCGTTGTTGGCTGGCACCGCATTGACACTATTGAACAATGCAGAACTTTGGGGATCAGAGCTGCTGATTCCAATAAATAATAAATCTCCTGTCTGAATTAGAGGCTCAAACGAATGCTGAACCAATGTAAGGGTGGTATCCTGCTGACCCTTAAAATAGGCCAATTCGCGATTTAATCCGCAGGAACCAAAAACAAACGCACACGTTACGAAGAATAATATTTTTTTTAGGCACATAAAAAATCGATTAGTAGAACACGGCTTCGCCACCTTGAGTCACAATCGTGGTTAGCAAACTAATCACACTTTGGACAAAAGGATTTGAGACAACAAAACAATAGGAAAGACATTTCAACATGCATCAATAACTGTTTTAACATATTCAACCTAAGTGGCAGAATATCAGCAAAATGACCGTTAAATAATTTCTTTTTTGTTATAACGCATATAACATATTATGGCAAATGTGACATACTATATTAGACTTCAATAAAGAAACTACCAGTTCTATAAATTTTCTTAATCTTATGACAATAATGACAAGTGTATTGATAGCGTTAGCGCTAGGCGTTGCGTTAGGACTAAACTTCAGACGATTCAAATTCACCAAAAAACAGTATCAGCCGAGTCCATTAGCAAACTACCATGTAAATGATTCTCGAAAGCCTGATACTCAAATCCTTCTTCCTTACTTTGATACTTTAGAGATTAGATTTTTAAAGCGAATTCTTAGTAATGAAGAGGAGCTTCTTTCTGTGCATGAGGCTAATGAAATATTACGTATAGAAAGATTATCCAAAGAAAATCAGCGACAACGTAGACATATATTTTTGAAAGATCTCAATGTAAAATTGAAAATGATCTTTAAAATACCGGAATGTATTGAGCGCAAATCAACTGAATTAGACAGGCGATCAAAATACTACAGCCTTCACGAACAAATAAGTAAAAAATCTATTGAGGCCTTACTTGCAGAAGATAAAAATATTTAGTACATCATTTACCGCTTACTAAATCCACTATAAATCCATTAACCTAATTCACTCATTGTCAACATTTAGGCTAAATTGTTATTCTATTTACAATGTCACAAATATGCCATTGTAAGCATTATATTACCATGTCAATTTTACGGCATGGAATCAAGCAAAAAAGAAATCAGCGAAAAAATTGGAGCAAATATCCGCACCATACGCTTGTCTAAGGGCTTGACAATCGAAAGACTTGCCGCAGAAGCAAGTATGGAGTATACACAACTAAGTCGCATAGAGCTCGGACAAATAAATACCAGTATATTTCAAGTTTATAAGATCGCGAAAGCTTTAAATGTGAATATCTGCGACTTATTTCACAACACATAATTAAACTAGCAAAAAAAGCCTCCTCGAATATCAAGGAGGCTTTAAATAATCCTAGTTCTAATTTTTTCTATGTCGCAAAAGCGTTAAATATTACGCTAACCCTTCGCTTACACCGAAATATTACTTGGCAATTTACAAAATTCTTCAAATTCCATACCTGACATAAATCAGGACAGCACCCAATTTCTCAAGAATATTACCTAATATTACTTCAAATTATCCTTGACTAGGGGTCAATGATGGGATGTGCCATTTTAGTTCTAAAAACATTTTTTACGGAATTTTGATTACTTTCTTGTTTGTATCTTGCAAAAAAGAACAACTTCCTATTGCCCCCAATGTACATACAAAAGACGCCATTAATCCTCGTGCCACATCAGTAACCCTACAAGGCTCTAACGTTAGCGAAAACCTTCTTGGTATCACGGAACGTGGATTTTTTTACGCTGACCACAATAAACCCGAAGATTTACTTAAACACAAAGTGAATGCCAGCGCGGGTGTTGGCGAGTTTGCTGTTCTTGTCAGCGGATTAACAGCCGAAACACTCTATTCTTTCGTTGCTTTCTCCAAAAACTCAGAAACAACGAGTTTGGGCACCATCAAATCATTCTCTACCCGCGAATATACTCTCCCAGAAGTTAGTACCGATAAAATCAAAAATGTCTTCATCAATGCTTGTCAAGTAGCTGGCATTGTTGGTTATGATGGAGGGAAACAGGTTACTGAGCGGGGTTTTTGTTACAGTACACATGCAAACCCAACGATTCAAGATTACAAGCTAGCCAGTGGAAAAGGCGAGGGCCCTTTTGATAATTTTATCTATGGGTTAAACGAGAACACAACCTATTATGTTAAATCCTATGCCATCAATGCATTAGGTATTGCTTATGGGAAAGAATTGAGCTTCACTACCTTCAATTTTAGCCCCCCAATTGTTCAAAGCAATCAGGTTAGTGATGTCACAAGCACCACGGCCAATTTACATGGCGAAGTCATGGATACAGGTGGTTCTGAAATAACCGAACGAGGATTTCTCCTTTGCTCCGATAAAGAGGATTTAAACACCTGCCAAAAATTCTCAATTCCAGGTGGAATTGGTGCTTATCGATTAGTTGTCACCAATCTAAAAACCGGGCTGCAATATTATATGCGCACCTTTGCTACCAATAAAAAGGGAACCGCCTATGGCGCACCTATCCCTTTCACAACCGGAGAATACACTTACGCAAACGTCCAAACCGTTTCCATCACGGATATCGCTATTCACGGAGCTGTGCTAACCGGAACCGTAACCGCTGAGGGGAATACCCCAGTCACTGAAAAAGGATTCTGCGTGAGTATTGTACCTAATCCCACCATCAATAATTTAAAATTTCCCGTAGCGATTGGCAAAGGCCCATTCAGTTATTATTTAGCCAATTTAGCTGAAAACAAAACCTATTACATCGTGGCGTATGCCATCAATGGGAAAGGAATTGTGTACGGTAAGACCTTAAGCTTTAAAACTCTTGCTAGCACGAACATCACCATGACTGAGCCCACAACTCCAGTCATACCAGCTAACCCGACAGTAGGTAGTTTGAAAATTGGCGATTTCCATCAAGGGGGTGTAATAACCTACTTTTTTAAAGCAACTGACCCGGGATTTATTCGAGGCGAACAGCATGGTTTTGTCGTCAGCCCAGAAGATATTTCTCAGTCGACCTATTGGGGCTGTCCAGAACTTTCAATCATCAAAGCACGCAATGAAAATATCGGCGCAGGTAAGACAAATACCGCTGAAATTGTTCGCATGTGTGGAACGCTGAACGCTGCAGCAAGGTTATGCACAAATTATTCCTTCGGCGGCTATAATGATTGGTTTTTGCCAAGTAAAGACGAACTAAACCAAATCTATTTACAGGCGGATAAAATAGGCGGAATCGATAAAACCGATCTCTATTGGTCTTCTACAGAATACGCGGGTACCACGATTACCGACCAAAACATTGCTTGGCTGCAATTATTCATCGACGGCACCTACCGTGAAGCCCGTAAAAACGAAGTATATCGGGTAAGGGCAATCCATTATTTCTAGCTAACTATTCTTTGGCAATCCTAGAAGGATTGCCAAAGATTGAGACGCATTTTCCTAAATCAAAAGCCCCAGGTTTTAACCTGGGGCTCTACAGGTTTTAACCTGGGGACTTCAGAAACCCTAGGCTAAAGCCTAGGGCTATAAAATCGATTAATTCGCCACCAATTCAAATAAGTCCTTATCCATTTGTGGCTTGACCTCACAGGTATTATCCAAATGCATCGTTGGCGTTGCTGCCGCATTATACACCGGCCAGGTTGGTAAGCCTTTATGATTCGGATTTCCTGCACGCGCAAAGTTGATCCACGCTTGGCTCACTTTATCCGCTAAGGCATAAGCCTCTTTTCCACCACCCGTCATATTTTCACAACGCGCAATGTTATTAAAACAGAAGGGCAATTCGAAGCAGTGCATCGATTTATATTTTCCATCCATCACAGGCGACTGCCAAGTAAACAAATACATGTAAACGGGTGCCGCATTTAATGCCGATTTCAGATTGGCCTGAACCACAGCACCCGGGCGGAAACGCGTATCGACATCCATCAAATCCGATGGCTTCGTATCCGCTGGATAGGCTTTCTTGACCGCTGCTTTATAGGCATCCGCTTTCGCTCCGTATGTCTTTTTGATGTATGCATCTACTTCCTCTGCTGTTGCATTCGCCATATTCGTCATTAACGAAGGCATAAATTCATTTTTCACCGTTCCAATCAGCAATGGAACATCCTTCGATAATTTCATTGCCTCATCCGAGAATAATTGATAAGGTAACAGGTCGCCGTCGACGCTTGGCCCCCAACTCAATCCAAATCCCACGACTGGTTTTCCTGCGGCTTTCATTTGAGCGGCAACCACCTGTAAGGCTTTATTACCCGCATTTGCCAAAGTCGCGAATGGCACTTTTTGAAGAGAATCAACACTGATATTCAAAGATTTTAATACTTCTGCTGTAATCGCTTGTGTTGTTGCCTTGTCAAGCATAGAACCACGGAAGGCTCCACTTTGATTAATCGCTTTGTGAAACAAACCTTTGGCAGAAGGCATTGCCATCAAGGTATTCACCTTGGCTCCCCCACCAGATTGACCAAAAATCGTTACATTATTCGGATCACCCCCAAATTGGCTTATATTGGTCTTTACCCATTCCAAAGCGGCTTTCATATCCATCACCGAGTTATTTGCTGAATATTTGTACTTATCACCATAGGCTGATAAATCTAAGTATCCCAAAATATTCAAACGGTGATTAATCGAAACGACCACAACATCCCCTTTTTTGGCTAAATTCTCTCCATCATACGACTTCAATTCCTCCGCAGAACCTGCGGTAAATCCACCTCCATGAATCCAAAACATGACAGGACGCTTTTTCCCATCCTTGATACCTGGTGTCCAAACATTCACACGCATGCAATCCTCATTCGTATATCCCCATGAGTGATCGAATACAAATTCGGATTCATCCTGCACTTGCGTGGTAGGGGTCAACAAAGGAGCAACGGGACCGTATACCAAAGAACTACGAACACCCGACCAAGCTTTGGGTTTGTGTGGCGCTTCGAAACGATTCGCTTCTGCATAAGGAATGCCCTTGTAGGTATAAATACCGCCATGTACATATCCACGAACTTGTCCAGATTCGGTAGGCACCACAGCTACATCTTTACTTAATGTAATCTGTGCCTGCGCAGTCCACGAGCCCAAAAGGCAAATGCCTAAGGCTAAGAATAATTTTTTCATGATTGATAGGTTTAGCTATTGTAATAATTTGATACAATGATAAGCTTTTTTACCAATATCTCATAACCCTAAACTTTAAGTCGTGGGATCTATCGGTTTTAACCTGGGGCCCTTTCGAAGCAAACCCCAATATTTCATA
>DKIP01000065.1:7091-21401 GCA_002454335.1 Cytophagaceae bacterium UBA6715
GGGGATCTACAGGTTTTAACCTAAGACACCTCCGAAGCACCCCCACAGGGACCCCTAAGCTAAAGTCTAGGGTTATAAAAAATTTTATACCTTTACGCACCATTCACTCCACACCTATGAAAAAAAGTATACTCCTATTCGCAGCCCTATCCCTTAGCGCGATTTCCATCATGTCCTTGCGCAAAAGCCCTGCCAAACAAATGGCCATCGAAGGACCCGCAGAGAAAACATATACCCAATATTGTGCCTCTTGCCATGGTGAAAAAGTCGAAGCCTTCGTAGATCGACAATGGAAACACGGCAACAAAAAAGAACAAATCATCGCTAGCATCACCGGTGGCTATCCCGAATTAGGCATGCCTACCTGGAAAGAAGTTTTGTCGGCACAGGAAATCGAAAAATTGGCCGACTTGATCGTCGAGAATTTAGCGGGTGTGGAGCAATATAAATTTGCCAACAAGCCGACGAGTAATATCTTTAAATCCGAAGGGATGACCATTCAGTTGGACACCATCGCCACAGGTTTAGACAGCCCTTGGGGGTTTGCACAATTACCAAATCACGATTATTTAATCACAGATCGTGCCGGTAAATTGTATTTAGTCGACCAAAAACAACACAAAACGGTCATTTCAGGTACCCCTGCCGTGATGGCCAAAGGACAAGGAGGTTTGCTAGACATCACCCTTCACCCAGCATTTGCACAAAACGGCTGGATTTACATGTCTTATTCGAAATTCAGAACAGAAGCGGGTCAAACGGAAACGACCACGGCGATCGTTCGCGGTAAAATCAAAAACAATCAATGGGTTGATTCACAAGAAATTTTCGAGGCAAAACCTTATACCAAAACATTCCACCACTTTGGATCTCGTTTGGCATTCGATAAAAAAGGTTACCTATTCTTCAGTGTAGGCGAACGTGGCATGGAAAAAATATTCCCACAAGCTTTGGATAATGACAACGGTAAAATCCATCGCATCAAAGATGACGGTAGCATTCCAGCGGATAATCCTTTTGCCAAAAGCGCGAACCCTACGGTTTATTCATATGGCCAACGAAACCCGCAAGGTTTGACTTTAAATCCTACGACTGGCGCGATCTGGGAAACAGAACATGGTCCACGCGGTGGAGATGAAATCAACATCATCCAAGCAGGTAAAAACTACGGTTGGCCTGCCATCTCCTACGGCATCAACTACGATGGCAAACCCATAACAGCAATTTCGAAAAAAGACGGCATGGAACAACCCATCTCATATTGGATTCCTTCCATTGCTCCCTCGGGATTAACTTTTGTCGTAGGCGACAAATACCCTGCTTGGAAAGGAAATTTGATGGTAGGTTCTTTGCGTTTCAACTACCTGAATCGCTGTGTGATCAAGGATAACAAAGTCATCAAACAGGAAAAAGTCCTTGTTAACCTCGGCCGCATGCGAAATGTGGAACAAGGTGTCGATGGATACTTGTACGTGGGAACTGAAAACCCAGGCATGGTCTTCCGCCTTAGACCTTTATAATACTTCAAAAAAAGCCTGATTCGTTCAGGCTTTTTTTTGGACCATTCATCCCATTATGCTTGTCCATGCAACGCATTGGTTCGAAATTGCATCTAGCTTTTTTTTTATCAACAGCTTTATTCAATCCGCCTAAATGCGTTTACTACTTTTACTATTATTGATTTCTACAGTTTCTTTTGCTCAAAATTCCTTGCAGTTTCGTTTGCAGGATACGAACAAACAAGACCTCCCCTTTTCCACAGCTATTCTAAAGAAATTACCCGATTCCACGCTCTACAAAGGTATTTTAACCGACGAAAATGGAGTAGGGAAACTGAGCAAAATCCCTTCGGGCAACTATGTTTTACAAGTTCAATCGACCGGATTTATTACCCAAAAATTAAGCCTACCCGCTATCACAGAGACATCTCAAATTGACCTCGGCGTGATCAGCCTTTTGGCCTTAACCAAAGAATTAGCGGAGGTGGAAGTCCGCGCCGCCAAACCGCTCATCGAAAAAAAGCTGGATAAAACCATTGTCAATGTAGAGAATTCAGCGATGGCTGCTGGCAATACAACCATGGAGGTTTTAGAGCGTTCACCGGGTGTGATTGTGGATAAAGATGGAAACATTTCCCTTCGAGGTAAATCGGGTGCCAAAGTCATGATTGATGGGAAAATCTCCTATTTGACAGGAACCGATTTGGCCAATTACCTACGTAATCTTCCTGCAGACCAAATTTCTACCTTGGAAATCATGACCAATCCCTCTTCGCGCTACGATGCCGCAGGAACGGGTGGAATTATCAACATAAAATTGAAGAAAAATGCCAATATCGGCATGAATGGATCAGCAAATGCAACCATGGCGCAAGGGTACTTTTTCCGACAATCGGTGGGGACTAACCTAAATTATCGCAACAATGGTTGGAACTGGTTTGGAAATGCCTCGTACGTTCACCGGCCAAATATGGAACGCAATTATCTACTGCGGAAATTCACGGCCCAACAAGAAAATTGGGAGCAAAATTTTCAATATGCGAATCAAAGTGAGAACACCCAATTGAAGGCCGGCGTCGATTGGTATGCATCACCTAAAACAACCTACGGCGTGTTATTTTCTGGCGGATATAATCATAATCGCTTGAAAGACGGTTTAAATCGTACGGTTCAAATGAATAGCCAGAATGAGGTTCTATCGCGTTTGGATACGTACAACTCTCTAGACAATCCATTTTTCAATTATGCGACCAACTTTAATTTCAAACATACTTACGATTCAACCGGACGAGAGTTATCCATCGACTTGGATCAGGCACGATTCGTGGATGAAAGCCAAAACAACTATCGCTCACGCTATGTAAATGCCATGTTTTTACCTTTCAAAGCAGATTCCTTGTTACGCACAGCTTCTCAATCTTACATCGAACAATACTCCCTAAAATCCGACTACGTCGTCCCATCCTTTTTAAAGGCCAAATGGGGCCTGGGTATGAAATCCTCATGGGTAAAAACAGATAATGATTTACAATTCCGCGCGAAATCCGCTTTGGCAGAAAACTACAATTTCTTGACAGGCCAAAGCAATCGTTTTGTCTACACCGAACAGATCCATGCGCTGTATTTAAATACAGAAAGAGCGATTGGCAAATTTAGTTACCAAATAGGCCTGAGAGGCGAATGGACCTTTGCCGATGGAATTTCCAAATCCTATACAGGCGAAGCCGATCAATCGTTTCACCGCGATTACTTGCAATTTTTCCCAAGTGCATTTTTACAGTATGAAGCTTCTAAAAAGCATACGTTGGGCATGAATTACAGTCGGCGCATCGACCGCCCCGGATATTCCGATTTGAATCCTTTCGTATTTTTCCTCGACAACTATACCTACAATGTGGGTAATCCCATGTTGATGCCCCAGCTCACCAATTCCTTCGAATTGAGCCATACCTACCTGGGAGGTATTTCGACCACTTTGGGATATAGTCATACCGATCAGGTCATTACGCAATTATTGAAGCAAGATGTGGCGACACGTAAAACTTACCAAACAACGGCGAATATGGCGCAGCGTGTAACCTATAGCGTAGGTATTTCATTGCCTATCCCAGTGAATAAATGGTGGACAAGCAACTCAGACATATTCTTTAATCGTGCGGAATTAAGCGGTAACATTGCGGCCTCGGCTATAGCTCCATCGGCTAATATGTTTTACATTTCCTCCAACCATACATTTACCCTTCCCAAAGACATCAAAATCGAATTGGGCGGAAATTATTTTACAGGAGGATTAGAAGGCGCATTTGTATTTGGAGCAGGAGGGCAGCTGAACATGGGGATTCAAAAAACCATCATGAAGAAGCGTGCAACCATTCGTTTAAACGCGCAAGATATCTTGTACACGTCTAATCCGCCGGTGACGATCAAATATGCGGATTTGGATGTATTTGTACAGCCAAAGAATGATTCCCGAATCGTACGCTTAAACTTTACGTATCGTTTTGGAAACGCCTCAATCAAAGGCGCCCGTCAGCGAGCAACCGGATTAGATGCAGAAAAAGGGCGTGTCAAAGGAGCCAATTAATCCTCCTCGCCGGCTTCTTCTTCGTTGACCGATTTCCGATTTTTAAGACCCGAATTTTTCTTCGAGCTGAGCTTAAACGCCAGGCCGATGTAGAAAATTCGGGTTTCTTTTTTCTTCCTCAGATCATTAACAAAACCAAACGGCCTTGAATCATAGACTGTCTGTTGCGAATTAAACACATCATTCAACCGAGCATTCAACACCCATGCTTTCCATTCTTGCTTAAATCCCAAGTCCACGGTATAAAAACCTTGGATAATACCTAAGGGATGAATTTGGGCGGATTGATAAATAGCACTCAGCTGCAAAGATGCCTGCGGTGTTAGATTCCAAATTTGACTGATGCGTCCATTCCAACTCCAGCGATTCAAATTCAAGGATTGCTCTTGCACCTGCCCCTGCAGGTCCGTTTGGTACAAGGAGCTCGTCACGTTCACCTTCCAATTTTTCAGTGGACTAATCGAACTAATATTTTCAATTCCCCAAGTCTCCGAATGCGAGATGTTCTCAAAGCGTGTCAACGTTGTGTCCCCATCCATTAAAGTTCTTACGCGGCCCACGAGTTGATTGACCCGACGATAAAAAACCTGATTCGTTGTATGCCAAGTACCTACATCCAGGGAATGTTCCATCTCGAACAAATACGTTCGCTCTGGTTGCAACATTGGGTTCCCCGATTGCAAATTCAAGGGATCAGCGAAAGAAATAAACGGATTCAAGGCCTTAAATGATGGGCGATTAACCCGGGAACTGAGCCGCAATCTTAACCGCTGGCTTTTTGTCAATTCTTTTTCCATGGAAAACGAAGGAAATAGTTGAACATAATTCAAATTTGCCTGCGTAGCCTCAGCGCGCAATCCACCTTGAACATCCCAAGCCTTACCTGTAAAACGGGCCGCCCCATAAATCGCTTGAATCCGCTCAACATAGGTAAACGCATTACTTCGTTTAGCATCTAATTTCCATGATCCTTGTAATTTCTCATAGCGAAAATCCGTATCAAAGAAGCGTTCTGTTGCCTTAAATCCATAATCGAGGCGAAGGTTCTTGGACCATTGAGTTTCCCAGTCTCCTTGCAATAGCAAGGTGTAATTGGAACTAATCGCAGAAGATTGTTCGACCCGATTGGGAATATTCGTATTTGGAATATCGAAACCATCATAAAAATATCGCTGTGTAAAATCGTTTTGATCTTCACCCCTATTTCGAATCCATAAAAAATCGAGATGCGTAGTTGTCCGTTGTTTAGCAATCGTTCCCAAAGAAATCAGCACATCCATGCCCCGATCATCCCCACGCTTATCGGCATCGCGAATGTAATAGCGATCCGCTGAACGAATAAATTGCGATAAATTCTGCCTAACCTCATTGTTATGGTCTTGGGAATAGCGCGTGAATAACTGCATACCTAAACTCCAACGGGGATTCAACCGATATTCGAGCTGACTTTGTAAAGCATGGTTATAATCTCGATTCACCTCAAAGGTTTCCTGTTGGATTTGAGCTAGACCATATAAGCTAGAATTCTCTCGATAAAGTTGTTGGTAATTATCCCGTATCGACTGCTTGAAATTATAATCAAAGGAATAAGTCAAGCGTTTGAAACCATTACCATACCGGGTCGAAACAGCCACTTGGTCATGCGTTCCCCCTTGTAAATTTATTTGTGCTTGCTTGAACCCTAAGCCTTTCTTCAAGACAATATTCAAAATTCCAGAACTCCCTTCCGCCGAATATTTAGCTCCTGGGGAAGAAATAATTTCAATGTAATCAATGCGATCTGCAGGGAATAGACTAAGTGCATTCGCTCGGGAAGAGGCTAAAATTCCCGATGGTTTTCCATCAAAATAAATCGTAAGGCTTTGGCTACCGCGGTATTGAATCGAGCCATCGCCAGCCACATAGATGGAGGGAATATTCGCTAAAACATCTTGTAAATTTCCGCCTAAATTGGTCAAATTCGCACTCGGATAAAAGACCTGCTTGCCATATTCTGGCCTACGAGCTTTTACCTCGATGTTGCTTAATGTATCGACCTGAGCTGAAACATGGATCGAAAGGAGGAAATAGAAGAGTAAGCTAAGCTTCCGCATCAGCCGTAAAGGTTTCATTATCCTTGGAATAATAATAGGCCTTTAATTGAGCAACGCCTCGTTGGTAATCTACCTTCACCACCTGCACCCGGTGAATTGGTTGGCCTGTTTTTTCAATTAAATCCTGAAGTAAAACGGACTTTTGATCCGGTTTAACCAAAGCAAGGTTTTCGTAAGTTAATACCTGAAAGTTCTCATGAGTAAGCGTCAAGAATCGGCCCAACAAAAAGGTCACACCGACCAGCAATGAATTAGCTAAAATCAGCATCGCGTAATTTTCGAGTGACGCAATGGAATTGATGATACCGAGTGTAACGACCAGGAAAAAATAACCCATTTCGCCGATGGGTACTGTGACCGTTCGGTAGCGAAACATAGAAAACATAGCAAAAAGACCAAAAGCAAATCCGAATTTCAGATCAGCTTCAGCCAATAAAAAACAAAGCACAAATAGGATGGAATTGAACAAGAAAAAAGTGAATACAAAGTCCTTGTTTTTGTATTGGGGATAATAGATAAATCGGATGACCAGAAAGGTAAAAAATAAATTGATCAGAAACCGAAGTGCAAAAAGCTCAATCATGGAAGTTAAATTTTTCAAATGTACGGAAATAATTAACCGCTTCGTAATCCGCTTATCGCATAAAATTTAATCCTCGAAATTAAGGCACTGATGGCCATGTGCGCATTGGCCGTCGACAATGATGCATGTCATAGGTAACATGCGAAAATTTATCCTGATAAAAACCTAAATTGCATATCATAAACCCTGAAGCATATGCAATCAAACATGAAACGAAATGAATTTCTGAAATCCCTAGGATTAAAAGGAGCATCCTTATTAGCTGTTTATTGTGGCGCAAGCGCCCTGAGTTCCTGCGAGAATGAGGCCTTAACCCCAGCATCCGCGGTTGATTTTACACTTGACCTTACTAATGCATCCTATGCGGCATTAAATACGGTTGGGAAATATGTTATTTATAATCAAATTGTCATTGCGCGCGTTTCAACTACAAGCTTTGCCGCGGTTACACAAATATGTTCACATGAGGGAAAAGCTCAGGTCATTTACAATGGAAGCAAGTTTTATTGTAATGCACATGGTGCAACCTTCAGCACGACAGGAGCAGCATTATCAGTGACTAGTAAGCCATTGACGACCTACCAAACCGCTCTAACGGGCACAACACTCCGAATATATGCGTAACATATTCTTTGTAAGTCTACTTTTATTGGGATCCATCCAGCTTTATGCACAAGATGACCTCATGGCCATGCTGGAAAAAGAAGATGCCAAACAAACCAATTATACCTTGGCGACATTTAAAGCTTCCCGATTGATCAATGGTCAAACCGTGGAGACGATCGCGAAACAACACCTTAATTTCTGGATTTCACACCGTTTTGGGGCGATTAATTCGGGCTTTATTGATAATTTTTTGGGCTTGGATGAAGCTCGGATTCGCCTTGGATTGGAGTACGCGATTACGGATCGATTGCTTGTAGGAGCGGGTAGATCTACCATCGAAAAAACCTACGATAGTTATGTGAAATACAAGTTAATTCGTCAATCCAATAAAATGCCAGTCACGGTAACAGCGTATGGAAGCATTGCAAGCAATACGATGAAAACGGGTTATACGATGGAATCGGGTACAGTGATGCGATTCAACAATAATTTACAAAGGCAAACATTTATGGGCCAAATATTAATCGCCCGTAAGTTTTCGGATAAATTATCTGCGCAGATCATGCCCACGCTATTCCACAACAACTTAGCCGAAAATGTATACATGGAAAACACACAGGCAGCGATGGGATTTGGAGGACGATATAAATTGAGTAATCGATTAAGTGTGTCAGCTGAATATTATTATAACTTCATAGAAAAAGAGGAATATGAAGAATCAGCGGGCCAAAAATACCCTTATCATAATTCCTTGGCGATTGGATTCGACATTGAAACTGGCGGGCACGTGTTTCAATTGCATGTAACAAATTCACGTGGCATGATTGAAAAACATTTTATCGGCCAGACGATTGGTACCTGGCAAAACGGGGATCTTTTTTATGGCTTCAACATGGCAAGAACTTTTAGTTTCGAACCCAAAATCAAAAAATAATGCGCATTCTATTTCTTTTCGCACTTTGCCTGGTGGGACTATCAGCAAACGCACAATTATTCGTTACCCAAACAGGGGAAATTTCTTTTTTTTCCAAAACACCGATGGAGGATATCGATGCTGTGAACAAACAAGTGGGAAGTATCATTAATTCGGCAAACAATGAAGTAGCAGTACAAATGCGCGTTACTAATTTTGTTTTTCCCAATAAATTGATGCAGGAGCACTTCAATGAAAATTATTTAGAAACAGATAAATTTCCTTCAGCGACTTTTAAAGGGAAAATTAAGGAAAGTGTGGACCTCAAAACACCGGGAACTTATGCAGTAACCGCAACCGGAACTGCCACGATTCATGGCATTTCCAAACCCGTTGAATTGAAAGGGAGCATCGTTTCCAATGGCAAGACCCTACAACTGAGCTGTACATTTGATATTCGTTTAGACGAATACAAGATTGATATCCCTAAAATTGTTTTTGCCAAAATCGCTGAGGTGGTGAAGGTTAAAGGCTCCTTTCAATACAACATTCGCTAAATGAAACGATTTTATATTTTCGGGATATGTCTATCACTTTGGGCCTGTTTAGAGGACAAGAACATTTCAATTATTCCACAGGAAAATAAAGTGGACTCCCTTGTCACCGAGGTGCCAAGCACAAATAGCACCTGTGATACGATGGTGATTTCCTTTGATAAATCGGTTTGGCCTATATTGAATACGAACTGTGTTTCTTGCCATAATGCGAGTAATCCATCCGCTGGTGTGGATCTTTCTTCCTATGCAAAAATTCAAACCTATGTGAATAATGGCAAACTGTACGGATCCATCACACACGCCCTAGGTTATAAACCCATGCCCTCGGCAACAAGTAAATTAAGCAATTGCGACATTACGATTATTCAAAAATGGATTCGCGGATCTGCGCCGAGTGGCAATATTTTGGTAGATCTTAACCCCACTAATCCAGTAAATCCGGTCGTAGATGTGCCAGTCACCCAACCACCCATTGCCGTTAATTGTAGCCCAGACACGGTTTATTTCAAGCAAAAAATATTGCCCTTGTTGGTCTCCAACTGTGCCATGAGCGGATGCCACGATGCTATTTCAAAAAAAGATGGAGTTATCTTAACGGATTACGCCAACATCATGCGTGAGGTTAAAATAACGAATCCTGCAGGAAGTGATTTATACAAATCCCTTATTGAAACGGGTGAAGACCGGATGCCACCGGCGGGTCCGCTTTCAACGGAAAATATTAACAATGTCTTAACCTGGATCAAACAGGGAGCTAAAAATAATTCATGTGATGCTTCTGCAAATAATTGCATAACGACAAATGTGAGTTACAAAAATGTTATTCAACCCTTACTAGCGACAAACTGCACAGGTTGCCACAGTGGAACACGCCCGTCGGGGAGCATTGATTTGACGACTCATGCAAATGTTCAGAAATATGCGGCTAATGGTCAATTGTATGGTTCTATTGTACATCAAGCAGGTTATAAACCTATGCCTTCAGCGAATGTCAAATTGAGTACCTGTGAAATTGATCAGGTTAAATCATGGATTACAGCGGGTTCGTTAAATAACTAATGTATTTTTTGACGGTTAAACATGAATTGCATGTCAATCCAATAAGATTTCGCTTTTTAGGTCGGCAGGGTGTATAGCGACATTCCTGATAATTCGATGATTTTCGAGGGAATAATAAATGAATTCGATGATTTATCAATAAACCGATATACGATTTCATATAGAGACTCGTTGTGTAACGCTGCCGGGGTCTGAAGACCCCGGCAGCGTTTACCTCAGCTACACGTCAATCGAATCATAAACGACCACTTTCTTCCATAAATGTGAATTGTTTTTCACAAATTCCAGATGGATTGGATGATCTTGATACACTTTTTGGCCCGCTTCGTCATCGAAAAACATCAACTCAGAAACGTCCCAAGACGTGTCAACGACATCCCTTTTTTCGGTTGAGGCCAAGGTACCAATATGAATTTCATTGATGGTCGGAATGCCTTTCAAGGTTTTTAACCCGGCAATTAACTGTTTTTTATCCGTTTCGGAATTCGGATTTTTTAACCAGAAAAACACATGATGTAATAATGGCTTTTTGCTAGGTGCTTGATTTGCAGTAGCTGCAATCAAAGGAGTGGCTGCTAAGAATTTTCTTCTGTTCATGTTGGATAGGTTTGAATGTAAATATCAAGATTTTTAAATGGACTTAAAACAGAAAATCAAGATTTTGATATAGAATTCAGGACAATACCGATTTATCTAGCGACGTTTTAATCCATATTTGTAACATGAAAATGAAGCAGCTCTGGCTTTTTCGAATTTGCCTATATTTGGCTCTCTTGGTAGCGGCCAATCGGATATTCGCATTTTCAGATACAAATAACAAAGCTAAATATACCCTTCAAGCGCAATCAACTGACGAAGAGGATGAGGTCGATGTACTTATCCCAGCGCTAACACCTATTTGGGAATTCTCGAAAATGGTAAGCGCGAATCCCGCTACCCTAGCAACCTATGTGCCGCGTGAGGCATCTGGTTCGATCCCACGATTTATTCGATTCCGAAATCTACGCCTGTAGAATTCCACGCATTCAATCCCAAAGTTCATTTCTCCATCTTCAGGCTTCCATATTGGATAGCCTAAAATCACGCATGTCATGAAATATCTTAGTATCATACTCGTAAGCTTATTATGCTTACAGCAATCCTTTGCGCAAGATAACGAAGCGCTAAAATTCAAATTAAACGAGTCGGGAAGTCATTATTTCCAAACCACCCTATTGAACCAAGTTTGGGTTCGTGCGAACGAAAGTAACCCTGGCACAACTGTCGAAGGCGATCCCGCATCGAGCACCTTTGACATCGGTTTACGCAGAACACGGATGCAATTATTCGGTCAAATAACGGATCGCACCTTCTTGTATTTTCAGTTTGGCCAAAACAATTTCAATGCCCAATACAACAGCACGGGCAATCGCAAAATTGCGCCGTTCTTTCATGATGCCCTAGGTGAGTATCGAATTTCGAGCAAAAACCAACTGAAAGTAGGTGGAGGATTAAGCATTATTTCGGGCTTATCGCGTTTTTCCCAACCGAGTATTGGAACCATCACAAGTATGGATGTCCCTGTTTTCGCGCAGACTACCGTAGATCAAATAGATCAATTTTCACGTAAACTGAGCATCTATGCCCGTGGTCAACTAGGCAAATGGGATTACCGCTACATATTGAGCGACCCTTTCCCGATTAGCTCAAATGGTCAGACACCCTCAGCCTTGAGTTCTGTGGCGAACTTTAGTACGAAAGGGCATGCAGTCCAACAGCAAGCCTATTTAATTTATCAGTTTTTTGATCATGAAAACCACACGACACCCTATATGACGGGATCGTATTTGGGAACAAAAAAAATTGTGAATGTGGCTGCGGGTGCTATTTACCAAGCGAATGCCCTTTGGCATAAATCGGCCACAGGCGATACGACTTATCATGCGATGATGCATTGGGCGGTGGAGAGTTTTGTAGATATGCCTTTAACAAATAAAGGAACCATCAATGCGTATGTGGGCTATTTTAACACGAATTATGGAACCCATTATTTACGCTATAATGGGGTGATGAATCCAGCCAATGGAAGTACGTTGACCGCTACAAATTCGATTGTAGGCCAAGGACCTACCTATGGAAATTCATATCCGATGTTTGGTACAGGTCATGTCGTGTACAGTCAGGTAGGGTATTTATTTCCCTCGAAACGCTGGATGCCTTATGCCACAGCGACTTGGGCTCAATATGACCGCCTGCAAGGTTTATCGACGAACACCTATAACCTAGGGCTGAATTATTACTTGCAAGGAAACAAATCCAAATTGAGTTTAGACTTCCAAAACAGACCTAGTTACCAGGTGCAAGGCGATGTGATAAAAGCCGAGGATCGATTAAATACATTAACGCTTCAATTTCAAATATTCATCTAAAAATTGATAGCTTTGAGCATGCAAGCTCTATCGACTCCCATTTTGGTGGCTTTATTCCTGCTGTCCACGGCAATAATTTGGTGGATGGGTATTCGAATTACCAAATTGGTCGATTTTGTTACCTTCCGATTTGATCTCGGGGAGGCATTTGGCGGCATGGTATTTTTATCGATCATCACCAATCTACCCGAAATTGCGATTACGTTGATGGCCGCGGCCCACCGTAATTACGATATCGCGGTCAGTAATATTTTAGGCGGAATTGCCATCCAAACGGTTGTACTCGTTTTAATCGATGTTTTTGGGGTGGGTCACACCGCCCCATTAACATGGAAAGGGCATGCCAGAGTTCTGATTCTGGAAGGACTTGCCTTAATTTTCATTTTGACATTTGTACTCATGGGGAAGCAATTCCCAGCAAGCTTCCTGTTTTTCCGTTCTAGCCCGATTGAATGGATCATATTTGGTATTTGGCTTGGTTCAATCTATTTCATTTCGCGCATAGGCAAGTCGGACGCTGCACGCGAAAAAGCACAAGAAATTATTCATCATGCCAGACACCCCGGAGTACGATTTCAAGGTGGAAAAACAAGAGCCTTGATTGAATTAGGCATAGGAGCATTTATCATCCTTTTTTCAGGTTGGTTGTTAGAAGCTTCAGGTGAAATAGTTGCTACCCGTTTTCACATCAATGGCGTCATTTTCGGTGGAACCATTTTGGCCCTTTGCACAGCATTACCTGAGATTTCCACGGGAATCGCATCTGCCAAAATCCGCGATTACAACATGGCAGTGAGTGATATTTTTGGAGGAAATGCCTTTTTACCTATTCTATTTTTGTTTGCTTCGATGATTGGCGGAGACGCAATTTTACCAGCTTTGAAACCAACAGATTTATATTTAACGACCTTGGGAATCATTTTGACCGGCATTTATATGACAGGCATGCTGATTCCTTCGCACCGCCAAATACTTCGTATGGGGATCGATTCATTTATAGTTTTATGGGTTTATTTGCTCGGAATAGTTGGCTTAATTTTAATCATGTAACATGCAATACAAAGAAGTACACGAGTCGGAGACTACTTACACCGAATTAATGATTCCATCGTATGCCAATTTTGGCGGGAAGGTACACGGAGGGATTATTTTATCCTTGTTAGACAAGGTGGCCTACATTTGTGCCTCTAAACACAGTCACCAATATTGTGTGACCGTTTCCGTCGAAGGGGTGGAATTCAAAAGTCCGGTGGAAGTTGGCGATTTGGTCGAAATCAAAGCATCCGTGAATTATGTAGGCCGGACGACCATGATTGTAGGCATGCGCGTAGAATCCTTTAACCCACGGGATGGCATCGTTCGGCACACGAATTCCTGCTATTTCACAATGGCAGCCAAAGATGAGCATGGAAATCTTACGGAGGTCCCGGGACTCCGACTTCGTACAGAAACCCAGGTGAGACGCTTTTGTGAGGGGAAAATTATTCGAAAATTGTCCCAAGAAAAACGGGAGATTTTGAAGTCGGATTTGGAATTAGCTGAGATGAAAGTACAATGTGTAGAAGAGCGCTGTTCGATTGAAATTTAATTTAAGTAAATTTTGATTCAATAAGTCTTTAAGGGATATAAACCTATAACAAGCTATGAATCAAGCACATGAATCTTCCCGCAGAACTTTTCTAAAAAATGCGGCACTATTAACTTCGGCGGCGGCATTTCCGTCATTTATCTCCAAAAATTCGGGGGAAAAAGTCAATTTAGCCTGCATTGGAATCGGAAACCAAGGAGGATTGGATGTCATGTCTTTGTATAATACAGGACTTTGTAACATCGTCGCGCTATGTGATGTAGATATGGGAGCACCACAGACCTTGAAGGTGTTGGAAAAATTCCCAGATGTTCCGCGTTTTCAGGATTTCCGCCAACTATTCGACAAGATGGGCAATCAATTCGAGGCAGTCTCAATTGGCGTACCTGATCATTCCCATTTTCCGATTACGATGATGGC
>DKIP01000065.1:21575-22960 GCA_002454335.1 Cytophagaceae bacterium UBA6715
CAGTTCAAAGCATGGAAAGAAGCCGGAATCATCAAAGATGTGACTGCCATGACGGCGCACATGAACTCCCCTCGCAGATGGCATGGATGGGACCCCAAAATAAAGAGTTTTCCACCGGCAGAAGCTGTTCCAAGTACCTTGGATTGGGATATTTGGCAAGGAGTCGTTTCTCCAAATCATGACTACCAAAAAGACTTTGTCAATGGACAATGGCGTTGCTGGTTTGACTATGGCTTAGGTGCTTTGGGTGACTGGGGTGCACATATAATGGATACGGCACATGAGTTTTTGGAATTAGGATTACCGACGGAAATTAACATGTTACGAGCTGATGGGCACAATGACTTCTTTTATCCGATGTCGTCGACCATTCAATTTAAGTTTCCATCGCGAAAAGATATGCCAGCGATGGACATCACCTGGTACGATGGGGTAAATAACATTCCTCCGGTGCCGGCGAATTATGGCACCACGGAATTAGATCCGAACATCCCACCGGCGAGCAATGGTAAAATCCAGCCGGCGAAATTGAATCCAGGAAAGATCATTTATAGCAAAGATTTGACCTTCAAAGGAGGATCGCATGGCTCAACCTTATCGATTTTAGGTGATGCTGGGAAAGATTTAAAATTACCCGATGTACCCAAAAGCCCATCGAATCACTACGCGAATTTCTTAAAGGCTTGCATGAGTCAAGAGAAAACACGGTCACCATTCGCGATAGCTGGTCCATTGAGTCAAGTATTCTCTTTGGGTGTTTTGGCTCAAAAATTGAATACCAAATTGGTGTTTGACCGAGATACGAAATTGATTACCAACAATAAATTAGCAAACCAATTGTTGGTAGGCCCAGCGCCTCGTAAAGGTTGGGAGCAGTACTACAAAATCTAACGCTTGTAGATATTCGGGTAAAACGTCAGCTTACCGTTTTCGTCAAAATCCACTTGGCTGTACCAAATAACCAACGGGATATTGCGCTTAATCGTTAAGTATTGAGGCGTTTTATCTGAATAGGCTGCCTGGGTATCTAGCGTATCGATGGCCATTGAATTCGGTTTCAATAACCAGGATCCTAGGGCCAACGGCTTTTCGAGTCGGATGCAGCTATGGCTATAAAATCGTTTTTCTTTACTAAATAATTTCTTTTCAGATGTATCATGGAGGTACATCTTGAACGGATTATCAAATTGAATTTTCAAAATCCCTAAGGTGTTCCATTTACCGGTTCGCTGACGCATGGAATAGGGGAAATAATTTGCGTTCAGGCGATTCCAAGGAACGTTTTCTGGATCAATTTTGCGGTTTTTGTGATCAAATATTTCCAAATGACTCGCGTAGAAATAGCGGATATTCTTCCTAATTTCCGGCACGAGTTCTTCGATGCA
>DKIP01000065.1:23083-30866 GCA_002454335.1 Cytophagaceae bacterium UBA6715
CGCATTTGCAAGACTTGTTTGTGAGCTTCGAAGGCTTTAAGTTGGGTCGAGGGAATATTAACTAAAACCATGGAGCGATTGGCTCTTGCTGCGATGAGCCAACGGTATTCGTTCGCAGCCTTAGCCAATAATTGTTTTTTCTCGGAACTGTATTGAACGGAATCTCTTAATACCTGAAGGATTTGACTGACTTCATTTCTTTCATTAATTAGACGATTCGCTAACTCTTTAATTTTAGGTGTATTCCAAAGTTCGCCATAGCGGTTCCGATAGGCCTCGTGAGATAGATTAAAATCAAAGCCTTGAAAGCGGAGGTAAGGTGCTTGATTGCCAAACTTGAGATCCAGCATGAACTGTTGGACTGCCTTCTTCGCCGCACTGGAATCCTGCTGTGTGTATTGATAATCTTTCGCACGGAGGCCGAGCGATTCAGCTTGTTGCATCAAGGAATCGAGGGGGCTTTGCGCTTGCAGGGAAGCACTGACGAGTAATAAAAAATAGGTGATGTATTTCAATGTATTCTAACTCATTTTCTCATGTACTAATCTTTACCTTTGGCAAACCTGAGAGGATTGCCAAAGGTAGCAGTTTTGAATGAAAATTTTCTGGGCTAAACAAATATTATCAACGAGTAGATTTTAATTATCAGTTGGCCCCTCAAGTCTCTCTCCTCAAACCCGTAGCTTTGGCAATCCTCTCAGGTTTGCCAAAGCTAAGTGCGGGCAAGTTTCGTTTTTTCTTTATCCCGCGTAACCGAAAGAATATAACCGATACTGATCATCGTAAAAATCAACGAGGTTCCACCCGCTGAAACCAAGGGAATCGGTTGGCCTGTTACAGGAATCGCCCCTACCGCAACGAACATATTCAAGAAGGCTTGACTGACAATCGAGAAAGTCAAGCCGGCTGACATCAGTCCGCCGAGCGGTTTGGCACTATATGAAATAGCAAGAGCGCCGCGCCAAAAAAGCCACATAAACATGGCGGGAAACAAAAAACCGGCCACAATTCCCCATTCTTCGACAATAATCGCGTAAACAAAATCTGATTCTGCCTGAGACAAATGAAAGCGAAATTGGCTATTACCTGGACCTTTCGGCTGCATGCCCCCGGTAGCGATGGCATACAAACTTTGCTTCAATTGATAATTGGTCCCTTGATCATCCAGTTCAATCTCCTCTTTAGACGGATGACCAAACATTCGTTTCATGTATACCTCAATTCGATGCTTAATCGTTTCAGCCCTTTGGCCTACACCACCCACAATCAGTCCAAAGCCAGTTGAGATGAAAATTCCTAATACGATAGCAATGGCTTTGTAGGGCACCCGACCGAAAATCATCAATACAATTGAAGTCACGAAGACTATCACACTCGTGGAAAAATTCGACAAAAAAATCAGAAAACAGGTTACCCCAAGTTTAAAACAAATAACAAATAAAACAGCAGGATCATAGGCATCGGGGTCGGCTTGTCGGACAGCAAACATTTTCGACAGGGCTATGGTCAAACATAATTTGGCCATATCGGAAGGCATAAAACTCAAAGGCCCTATCTGTAACCAACGACTTGCACCCCCTGCCTCTTTCCCATAAAGGTACGCGAGTCCAATGAGCAGCCAAGATCCATAAAGCGCTAAATCGACATACTTTGTCGATTGCAAATAATCCTTTTTCGAAAAGTAGCCCATCGCATAAAACCCTCCTATTAAAATAAATAGCGACTTAATTAGACTCTGTAAGGGTTCAAATGGCCCTCCCATCGTCAATCGGCCTTTCGCAGAAAATTGTATAACTACGCCGGCAATGCTTAATAAAATAACGATTAACAAGATGTGAACGTCCCCTTCGAAGTGTTTTTTAATACGATCAGAAATAGTGCTCATGGATTTATTTTTAGCGAATGGCAAAGCTGCAAATTCCCTCAGAAAAATGAGAAAGTCCCCCTAAAATACTGTGACAATTTTTACGCGTCGTACGACAATTCACGCATACCAAAGAGCTGAAAACAAGCGAATTAAACCTATTCGAAATTGACAATTTGAAAAATTCAAAATCGCTATTTCTCATGCAAAACCTACGTAGTTTTGTGGCATGGCAATAGCATTAGAATTTATCAATTTGGTCGTACTAAAAAGTACACTGGAGACAAAATACCAAGGAGGCATTGAACAGTTTCGAAAAGACCTTCCGAATCGCTCGCTGCGCGAAGACGATGAATTAGTCAGATTTGGTTGCATGAACTGGAATGATCTAGAATATTTTACAGACATTATCGTGTCAAAAGGGTTAACTTATCTAGAACAGGGAACGACCGATTTTGTAGTAATTAGTTCGCTTAAGGGAGCGCTTTGGAATGTGGATTGGATTGAATTTGATGCGAATACTTGTTATGCGAAAAATCCTTAACCTATCACGCATGGAAATTTTACACCCGAACACGCATCCCGCAGGGGAATCAGATGGAATGGCATTTGAGCACATTTGGATTTCGTTGATTAAACGGTTTTAGCTAATTTGTTCATTTCGATTTATCTATGTCAAAAACCTTTCAAAGTCCCTGGTTTACTCCCTTGTTTGGCAGCCCCATTCATAAAATTTGTTTGGAGGAAAGTCAATTGGAAATTGATATACTTTCATTTTTCCAAATTAGCCAACGTACCCACCTAATTTTGTTCAAGGAAATCAATTCTGTTCATTTGGTGAAGAATAAATTATTTACAGAAATACAAATCCAATTAAATACAGGGGGACATCTTGTGATCCCCAACTTAACTTACCGAACAGCATTTGAAGTAAAATGCTTGGTCAGTATGAAATTGAAGTGAATAGATATTATCAGTTTTTTTCAGATAAAATCAATTTTTGAGCGCTACCTTTGGCAATCCTCAAACCAGGTTTGCCAAAGGTAAAAGGGGGTGGAAAATTTAATTCAATTTACTTATCTTGCGACAATTAACTAGTTCTATTGGAAATACTCGCACCCGTTTTTGGCATCTTTACCTCGTTCATCCTGTTGTATTACCTTAGTTCGTTAAACAGGTCGAACATCTTTTTAGCACTCTTTTTCTTGTGCTGCAACCTCGTGGTGATGGTTTATTTCGGGTTACACTACAGTAAAATGGAGTTTTGGGAAGGCATCTGTTTTGTTCATTTCCTACCCCTCTCCTTTTTGTTAGGTCCTACATTATTTTATTACGTCAAACATACTGTCTCCGAGAACAAAGCCTTTACCTGGCAAGATGCTTTACACCTGATTCCAGCGATATTTGTTGGCATTGCCACGCTCCCATTTACGCTACAGCCTTTGGCATTCAAAACCCAAATAGCACATCAAATCGTGAATTTCACGGAAGACTACCGACTTAATTTCAACTGGGTTACTTTCGAGCAATTACTTTATGGTCGATCCATTCATGTGATTTTATATGCCATTCTTTCAATCGGTTATTTCTTTTGGAACAAACAAATGTTGCTGAAAAAATATGGCATGATCCCAACTAACCATCCCATCATTCAACGCTGGTTTTTCACTTTAATCACCTTACAAGTAATCATCGCATCGACTAGTTTAGGTCACATGGTCACGTTGTATTTCAAGCCGGTATATTTTCTAGGGATTTCCTCGTTGCAAATTTTTAGCGAAGAACACTTCTTCCGCATTTGTGGCGGGGGCTTTTTTATTCAGAATTTTTTCTTGTTTCTATTCCCCAATATCCTCTACGGAAATATTTCCTACTCCTTAGACTTGGATGAGGCATCAACTTTCCAAAAAATCAAATCCAGTTTTGCCAAACAAGTTAAACCCCTTGAAAATACACCAGAATTCGAAATCCAATTGACCGAATACTTGAAATCTGCTCCCTTCATTAAAAAGGATTTCACCTTATCGCAAATGTCATTTGACCTGAAGATTCCTGAACGAAATCTTTCTGCCTATTTCAACAATGATTTAAATAAAACCTTTGGGGAATGGAAAAATGATCAGCGAATCGAATATGTGGTGAATTTAATTGAGGAAGGACACGCTGAAGTCTATACGATTGAGGCATTGTCAGCCGAAGCGGGTTTCCAATCGAGATCTAAATTCATCGATGCTTTCAAAAGCCGACAAGGCGTAACCCCATCCGCTTTCATCAAATCAAAAAAGCCCTCTGCAAAATAGCAAAGGGCTTTTTGTACTACCTACTTCATCTAAAATTACGGAGCTTTCAACCCTAACTGTTTGAAAAACTCGAGGTTATCAAAAAAGTCTTGTTCCTCCGTAATTTTACCTCCAATGATCGTTGCAATCGTACAACCGATGACATCAACCGATTTTCCTGTAGCAGGAATACCAAAAAAATTGCCTGTGTGCTTTCCTTTGAACTGCCAATATTTAACCAATTTATTTCCCGAAGCGAAAGATTCTTTTACAATAAATTCACGATCAGAAAATCCTGTGATGTAATTTTCGTAATAGGCTTTCGCTGCAGCTTTTCCTTTTGTCTCAGGAACAGTATGCAATACCACATTTTCCGCATAGGCCGTATCTAAAATATTACTACGTCCTTCATTGATGACAACGTCCCATACGTGGCCATAATTAGCAACATTTTCAGCTGCTACTTTTTCGTTTTGTTCGCTTTGTGTCGTGCATGAAAATAAAGTTCCTGCCACAAACAAAAGCATCATTAATTTTCTCATCATTGAATTGTTTGGTTTGTACCCAAAAGTAGAAAACGCACTTCTTTGTTGTCTACCAGAGCACAATTATTCTGTTCCCAAAAATGCAAAAGGGTACAAATTGCTCATTGGAATTATTCCAAAAAGGAATCAAACTTTCGTTCTTGCCCCCAACTTAACTTAATCAAAAAACTCATGAAAAAACTAGTTCTATTAGCGGCCTTTGTAGCCTCTTCGTTTTTCGTAAACGCACAAACAGCTGGCAAAATATTTGTTGGCGACAGCCAAGGAAAACCCTTCAAATTTGGCTCAGAAAAAAGTAGCCATATTGTTTTGGAAGCCGTAAAAGCATACAATGCAAATAACTCAGCGGCCGAGACCGCTTTGTGGTCCGATGAAATGATTAAGAAATATGCAGAGTCGAATAAAAAAGGTCATGAAGCCTATCAATCGGTTGTAAACAAGCCGATGGCCATTTTACCCTTAAAAGCAGATGGCCAAGCAAATGAAGTTGTCTTATTGCAATCAACGGAAGAGCGCGTTTATAAAAATGGCTCAAAGCAAAATTTGAATTTATTCGAATTGTTCCAAGTAGATAAGTCGGGGAAAATCGCAGGCTTCACACAATACTATTCGATTCCAAAAACGAATGAATATGGCAAGACCTATGGTGGAAAATACATCGCTCAGAAACCTGGATCGGAGGTAGACGGTAGACCTGTCGAATTCTCAAATCGTGGCGAAGTAGAAGCCATCGAAAATTTAGCAAAAGCATGGAATAGCATGGATGTCAAAGCATTTGCGGATTTAATTGCTGATGAAGTAAGCATTGAAGCTTTTGATGGAACAAAATCCAAATTAACCAAAGATATGTTACCCGCTATGTTTGCTGAGTACAAATCGTTGGATTGGAAACCAGGCTTAATCTTACCATTTAAATTACAACACACGGATCCCGTATCAGGCATCATTGTTTACTCTTCTGAGAAACGCATATTAAAAGATGGAAGCGTTTGGGATAAAGATTTAATTGAAGTTTTCAGATACAATCTCGCAGGGAAAATTGACCAAATCACCCAGTTCTCAAAAGAAAAAACAAAAAAATAAACAATTAAGTCCGTGTGCATGTCGCACACGGACAACATGTTAAACCCATAAAACCATGAAAAAGCTTACCCTTTTATTCATTGCAATCTTTGCAATCACAGCGAACACATTCGCTCAAAACAAACCGATTTACATCAATATTTCTTTTCACAAATTGAAGCCGGGTCACACGATGGAAGAAGCCATGGCGATTGAGAAACGTTGGAAAGTCGTTCACCAAAAAAGAAAAGCCCTAGGAATCATCGGTGCCTGGGCCGTTTATCCAATCCAAAACGGATATAAATCAGAGACGGTAGATTTTGATTATGTCTCTCTCAATGCATCCTATGATTTGAACAAAATCAACGATTATCCAGAAGACATGGCTGCCGCGCTTATCAAAGAGGATCCAAGTTTGTTTTCGCTGGTAGACGAATCCTTGAAAGTACAATCGGTTATTCGCAATAAAGTAACCAAATTAATCGAAACGACAGGTGCTTCTAATGACTTGAATTCAATCATTATGATGGAAACGATGCACGTAACGCAACAAAATTATTTTGCTTACTTGGATTTCGAGAAACAAATAAAAGCGATTCAAGTAGATCGCATCAAAGCAGGTAATATTCAGGAATGGTCGTTTTTACAACATTTAGCACCTACTTCCTATGATGGGCCTGGGCAATTCACAACCATGACCTTCTTCAAAGACCTTTCAAAATTAGATTTTGATTCAAGTTCAATCTACATCAATGGAGCAAAAAAATACATGAATCTCACAGCGGACCAATTCACCAAAAAAGTGGGGGATTTACGCACGATGAACCAATCGATCATGTTAAAATACGCCGTAGGGACATTTAACTAGTTCTAATCATCGGCCGACTCGAATGAGTCGGCCTTTTTTAACCCAACAATCATGAAAAAAATAGTAGCCATTGCTTGCGTCATCGCAGGCGGAATGATGTCTTGTTCAAAACAAGAAAACAAATTACCCGAAGGTGCTATCGGTTATGTCGTTGATAAATCGGCAAACATCGACCTCAGCAAAAAATCGATGCAGGCCTTAGCCGATGGGGATTCAGCCACCTATCGTGCAACGTATTCCGAAGACGCGGTGTTTTATGACAATGCTGATACGACGACTTTGGACCAAAACGTTTCCATATTCACCGCTTTCAAAGCCAAAGGAATTACCATGAAATTGGATTCCATCCCAAACATCACGGAAACGATTTACAATGAAAAAGGATATTTCGATTGCGATCATTTTGTCTACGCCTATGCGTGGTTTACTTTGACACGTGGCGACAAATCAGTCCGCGTAATTATTCATACGGTTGATGGCGTCAAAGAAGGCAAACAAGTCGTGGAATGGTTGCGCTACGACACCAAGAAGATTAACGAAATCATGCAATAATTTTATTCCCCCACCCGTTTACCTTTGGCAAACCTTGGAGGATTGCCAAAGGTACGGGGAAAGGAGGATTCGATGTCCTCCTTTTGTTATATTATCAGTATCTTGATTAACCAATTTTACCCCAACCTATGAAACCTACTTTACTCTTACTCGTTGCGCTCATTTCCTTTGGCAGCTTGGCACAAAATCTACCGGCGGGCGACCCCGTCCAACTCGGTTTATCGAAAGAAGGACTGGCACGCGTAGATGCATTTTTGGCAAAAGAATCAGAAAACCAACACATTCCTGGCTCGATCGGTATGATTGTCCGACATGGGAAAGTTGCTTATAAAAAAGCTTTTGGCAAGGCGAACCTCGAAACGGGGGAAGCGATGCGTACTGACCACCTTTTCCGGATGGCGAGTATGACCAAAATAATTACCGGCGTTGCGGGCCTTAAATTATTCGAGCGAGGACTCTTCACGATGGATACGCCTTTGGAGACAATTTTGCCTGAATTTGCCAACATGCAAATTTTGGTCGGTTATGATACGTTGAAACACCAATTCATCACACGACCGGCGAAAAACAAGATCTTGATGAAACACGTGTTTACACATACATCGGGCATTGC
>DKIP01000065.1:30972-32000 GCA_002454335.1 Cytophagaceae bacterium UBA6715
GGGGACACAAAATTAACCAATACCGATATCGTACGCGGAGTAGCAAAATTACCCTTAGTTCACGAACCCGGCGAAAGCTGGACCTATGGTATGAATCTGGAGGTTTTAGGTCGGGTAATCGAGGTGTTGGATGGCCGTACCTTTGCCGACTTCCTTCGCCAAGAAATATTCACTCCTTTGAAAATGTCGAGAACATTTGTAGGTGTTACGCCAAACGAGTGGAAGAATATGGCACAGGTGTACACGCAGGATAAATCAGGGAAAAAGTCGGTGTACACCAACGAAGACGGGAAACGACTTTTGGGCTTCTCGGCAGACATGTCGATGGACTACTACAAGAATACAAATACATCCTTTGCCATGGGTGGAACGGACATTGTCAGCAATGTAGATGATTATGCTCGTTTCTTCCAAATGATTTTGAACTATGGGGAATTGGATGGTGCGCGCATTTTGAGTAAGAAAACAGTTGAGATGATTGAGAAACCCTTATTTGATGTAACGACGAATGATGGCGTTGCCAAAGGCGTTACGGGTAGATCACAGTTCAAAGCTGGAGTCACGGTCTATGTTTATCCCGAGGAACAAGCGAAATTCGAGACAGTCTCGGCAGGAACCTATTTCTGGAAAGGATATTTTGGAACGCAATTTTGGGTAGACCGCAAGGAAGACATGTTCGGGATGGTGTTCCTCCAAATTGCCCCCGAACCTACCCGATTCAATGAAAAATTCCGCCATTTGGCTTGGGGAAGTATTGCGAAATAAGCCTCACTTACCTTTGGCAATCCTCAAACCAGGTTTGCCAAAGGTACGGAGGATTGTGGACTTCATCGATTAGTTTGAACTGATTATCAGTTAATTGGACAGCATTATCAGTTGGCCTTTACATTTATACCACGCTAAACCCCTACCTTTGGCAATCCTCCAACCAGGTTTGCCAAAGGTAAAGGGAGAAAATTCTTACCAGCCATAGGTCAGGGTCAAACTATAATTCCGAGGGGCAATTGGATTCACGGAATTATCATCGT
>DKIP01000053.1 GCA_002454335.1 Cytophagaceae bacterium UBA6715
GATTATCCCGCTCCCGTCGTAGATTTAAGTGCGACGAGAAAAACAGCATCGGATCAAGTTTGGGCGATGCGGAAAACGAAAAAGGCCCGACAAGAGGGGGCGCGAATCCTTGAAAAACACGTGAACAAATGAGAACATTCCTGATATTTCCACATCAATTGTTTGAAGAAACACTCGCACAAGAAGCAGACGCTTTTTTTGTCGTGGAGTCTGATTTGTTCTTCAAACAATACGCCTTCCACAAACAAAAACTGATCTTCCATCGGGCCAGCATGCGCGCCTTCGCGGATCGCCTTCGCACCGCAGGAAAAACGGTGGAATACATCGATGCGCAGGATTCTCGTTCTGCGGAGGTAGTACTAGCCGCGTCGATAACAGGCCCTATTACGCTTTTCGATCCCCATGATTATCTGCTCGAACGCCGACTGCGTCGCGCAGGTAATATTCACTTGTTGGCGAGTCCGAACTTCCTCAACACCGATACATCACTGCTCGGCTCACGTAAACCTTATTTCCAAACTGCCTTCTATACCCAGCAGCGAAAAGATCGTGGGATTCTGCTCGAGGCCGACGGAAAACCGATGGGTGGTCAATGGACCTTTGATGCAGATAATCGGAAGAAAATTCCGAAGAATACGTTTATCCCAGCACCCTTTCCGGAGGCTATTCCGAATGATTATATATTGGAGGCCGTGGATTATGTAGCGACCTACTTTCCTAATAACCCAGGTTCTTCCGACATGCCCTTTTCGGGAGCCTATTATCCAGTAACGCACAGCGAGGCACAAGCAGCACTGAACCTTTTTATTCAGGAACGTATTCCACTTTTCGGGGATTACGAGGATGCCATCAAGGCAAATGAAAAAACTTTGTTTCACAGCATTTTGAGTCCATTGATTAATGTAGGATTACTGAATCCGAATCAAGTTATCGAACGTGTCGCCGCCTCCGCCGCTCCCTTAAATAGTGTGGAAGGATTCATCCGACAAGTCGTAGGATGGCGAGAATTTGTCCAATTGTTGTATCGGAAAATCGGGGTCCAACAGCGTACCACGAATTATTGGGGATTTACACGAGATATGCCAACAGCCTTTTACTCCGGAACGACAGGGGTGGAACCCATCGACCAAACAATCTGTAAGCTCTTAAAAACAGGCTATAACCACCACATCGAACGCTTGATGGTGCTAGGTAATTTCATGTTGTTGTGCGAAATCAAACCGGATGCGGTTTATCGCTGGTTCATGGAACTATACATCGATGCCTACGATTGGGTGATGGTTCCCAACATCTACGGCATGTCGCAATTCAGCGATGGGGGATTGATGACCACCAAACCCTACATCTGTGGGTCCAATTACATCTTGAAAATGAGTGATTATCCGAAGGGCGAATGGCAAGAAATTTGGGATGGATTATTTTGGCGATTCTTGGATAAACAACGCGAAACCTTCCGCAAAAATCCCCGCTGGGCCATGCTCATCAGCACCTGGGACAAGATGCCTTTGGAAAAAAGAGACGCCCACCTTAACCGAGCGGAAACCTTTTTAGCGCAATTGTTTGCTTAGTTTATTCCAAAACGAAAAGAAGCTATTGAACTCCCCTTGTAGGCCGGGTGCCAATGTCGGATGCACCTCGCGGATACCCTGAAAATGAGCATTGATAGGATGATCCCGGAAGACTCCGTGCACCTTTAGATCAGAATATTCGCCGTAATAAACTTGAATTCCAGGTATGTTTTCAGCCAGCGATAGGATAAACTCAATCGTCTTAGGTGCCATGGGATGTTTCGCAAAATGACTCGGCTCTAAGACCAAAATTCGATTTCCTGCTTCTCCCTCATGGAAAGTCGGATCCAGCGTATAATGGGTATAAATGAAGCTGGGAATTCCTTCGATTAATTCCAGCGGCTTCGTCGTAGGCGGGGTAAATGGAAGCGCCACTTCAACTGAGCTCCGTAAATGTTCAGGAGCAGCTCGCCATGGTAAATCCTCGTAGTCAAAATCCAGAAAAGTTCCTCGCTGTTTGCTACCCGTATATCGATTAATATTCTCCTGATTCGCGTAATACAACTTATTACTAAAGGTGCCGGCGCACCATTGCCAACTCAGCGCATTGCTCGCTAAATCGCCGTCCAACAAATGGTAATACATCCACTGGGCAGGTTCTAGCCAATGGTATTTGGCCACATTACAAATCGTGGCTGCGAGGTACATGCGTAGGTGATTGTGGAGATATCCTGTTTCAGCAAATACGGATAAATGCGTATCCAAGGCCTTGATTCCAGTTTGTGCTTCGAGAATCGCAAGAGGAATCCCAAAGCGCTCAATGCCCTCCTGCGGATGGCGAATATCTTCGAAAATAGCATCACCCTTTTGAAACCAGGTCCGCGTATAAAACTCTCGCCAGGCTAATTCTTGTATGAATTTTTCCGCTTGTTCTAAACCGATTCCACGGTCCTTTAATCGCTTCACGACTTGGGGAACGGTGATAAACCCACGGGATAAATAGGGAGAAAGATAAGACACTCCTCCGGTGATAAAATTGCGCGAACGAGCGTATTTTTCTACGTCAAATCGATCGATTTGCGCGAGTATTTCTTCGTATTTTGTCGAAAACTTCATTAGCGCTTACTGATTTTATTCAGGCTGATGCTGCGTTGCAACGTGCATTTGAATCGAGGATCTAGGGCAACCCGTTTTTGCAGGTGTTTGGTATTCCGACCAGCCATCCGTTTCCGCCACATGCGGAAACTCGACTCCTTGCTATGTAGGCGCATGAATTCAATGACCTCTTTTTCCTTCAGGCCAAACTGAAATTCGATCGCCTCAAAAGGCGTGCGATCTTCCCAAGCCATTTGGATGATACGGTCAATATCTTCGTCCGAAAACTTATTTATTACGTCTGCACTTTTCACCACAGTAGATGATTTGTTCCCAATTCTTTTCCCACTTCTTGCGCCAGGCGAAGGGGCGGTTACAAACGGGGCAGATTTTGGAGGGTAAATGTTGTTTTTTAACGCCTTGCATAAAAAAGGGCTTGCCTAAGTAAGACAAACCCTTTTCTATTCAGAATGTTTCAAACTAGAACAATTTCTCTGCGGGTGGTGTTGCTCCTGCCATACGAATATATACCGTAGTTTGACCTCGATGATGTGTTTGGTGTTCAAAAGCCTTATCAATAACTTGACCACGTGTTACATCGAAACGATTGAATAATTTAATCATCTCAACCCATTTTGCATCGGGAAAATTTTTTATGGCATTAATTGCAAAATCGTACGATGCTAATACTTTCTCCGTCACGCTAACTTTGGCAACATCGTTCGACTTCTCCAAATCTTTCACCGTCGGCGCAACTTCCGTAGCGGTTCCCACAATACCATAATTAGCATCAGCGATGTGAAGCATTTGGCCGGCAAAAGAACGCATTTCTTTCGTTGGCTTTAAGGCATAACCCGTTTCCGGCATCGCGTCAAGATATTCTTTCGTGTAAGCACGTGCGCGCTCCCAATCTTTCAATACGTTCGCTTTCGGGGTTTGAGCAGTCAGGTTGCTGGCTATGGCAAGAATTACCAAAAAGGTGAATAGTTTTTTCATGGTTGTTAAATTTAAGATGTTCAAATGTATATAAAATTTAGATTTCAATCTCGCCTCGCAAATACAACACGGCCTCCCCGGCAATCTCTACGCGATCTCCCAGCAATTTGCAAGTTAAGTCGCCCGTTCGCTGGGAGAGTTGGCGAGCTGTTAATTCCGTCTTTCCCAAGACAGCTGCCCAATAAGGTGTCAAGGTCGTATGCGCCGAACCCGTCACGGGATCTTCATTCACTCCACAATTGGGGCCAAAAAACCGCGAGACAAAATCCGTTGTTACACCCGGTGCCGTCACGATGATGCCGCGAACGGGATGGGTTTTCAAGGCCTCAAAATCCGGTTGTAATGCGCGGATTTCTGCTTCCGAATCGTAGACAAATAAATAGTCGGTTTTGCCTTTTAAAACGGCACGTGGTGATTGGGATAATCCGATAGAATGCTCGGGAAGAATCGGTAATTCTGTCATCGTATCCACCGGAAAATTCAAAGCTAAAACGGAACCATGCTTTGTTACGGATAATGGACCGCTACGGTGTGAAACGAAGTTGACTTGGTCACCCGCAAAACCTAATTCATTGAACAAAATATGCGCGCTCGCTAAGGTTGCATGACCACACAAATCCACTTCGACGGTGGGGGTAAACCAGCGAATTTCAAAATGATCAGCAGAAGGAACAATGAAAGCTGTTTCGGCTAAATTATTCTCTGCGGCGATGTCTTGCATCACGGCATCCGGAAGCCATGAATCTAGGGGACAAACGGCGGCAGGATTGCCTTTAAATCGTTCGTTCGTAAAAGCGTCGATTTGGTAAATAGCGATTTTCATTAGTCCAAAATTAAGTCATTTTCTTTAAATCCCTTGAACGTCAAATAAACGCCCAACGAAAATTCCCAAAGGGCAATCGGAATCGCGGATAAACCTGCGATGGGCGCGCGCTGATCAAATATTCCGAACAAAACGGCCACATCGCCAGCCACCAAGGTAAAGGCGCCAACGATACCAACGATAGGTAAAATGCGAGGAACTAAGCGCGTTTGGTAAAGCAAGGTTCCCAAAAGCAAGGCATTAACAGCGGGAATGAAGCTTTGGCTAATTAAAAACAAGCGGTCGTAGAGCATGACTAATCCGCGGGAGGCAACCTGAGCTTCTGCGCCTAAAGCGCGCAAATTCAAGACCGTCAACAAGCTCGCAACGCCTGCAAAAATCAATGTCGCCTCTAAAACCCTAGCGGCCACAAAACCCAAAGCGAGCATTTCATTTTGTTTCTTCAACACGGGATAAAAAGCAAGTGCCGTTCCGATGCAGGCCAAAGCCATCAACAATTCCAACATTCCCCCAAGCACCACATCGCTGGATGGCGCTGAACTTAGGATAAAATTCGGCTGGTGAATTTCGTGGTAAAGCGACAAGGTCGGGATGGAAATAAAGGTGAGCAGGTAGAGAATACCGGCGGTCAAAGAGGTTTTGCGCGATGTTGTCATGCATGCAATTTGGAAAATTATTTGAAATCAAAAACGGATTATTATTTAAACGGCAAGCTCGCTATCTTTGAAACACATGAATGTGATAATCCGACCAGCCTCCCATTTAGACCTCGCTGCCTTACAAGCCATCGGCCGAAAAACCTTTGCGGAAACCTTTGCAGATAGCAATTCGGAGGAAAATTTAGCGGCCTATCTAGCAGCGGGATTTTCTGAAGATAAACTCAAAGCCGAACTGCAAAATGATAATTCCCAGTTTTACTTTGCCCTTCAAAAAGAGGAAGTGATAGGTTATTTAAAAGTGAATTGGGGTGACGCGCAAAGTGAAAAGCAGAACCCCCATGCCCTAGAAATCGAGCGCATTTATGTGCTTCAGCAATACCACGGAACCCAAGTAGGCGCATTACTTTACCAACAAGCGTTAAGCATCGCACAGACACGCAAGGCTCCTTATATCTGGCTAGGTGTTTGGGAAGAAAATCCGCGGGCGATTCGATTTTATCAAAAACAAGGATTTGTGGAATTTGGGGAACACATCTTTCAATTGGGTGATGATGCGCAGCGGGATGTGTTGATGAGGCTCGATATTCTACCAACAACTTGATAATCCACAAAATCGAATAACAACGAAGCTCTTTCAGGCGTAGATTTATGCCATGAGTAAGCGATTGTATATATTGGCGGGGTGTAATGGTGCTGGAAAAACAACGGCATCTGTTACTGTGCTACCTGAATTGATTTCTTGCAAAGAATTCATCAATGCAGATGAAATCGCTAAATTAATTTCCCCTTTCAATCCTGATTCCGTAGCAATTTTAGCTGGAAGAATAATGCTTTCTGAAATTCAGAACTTAATTGATGCTGGTAAAACCTTCTGTTTTGAAACCACACTTGCTGCAAAATCCTACCAACACATCATAATACAAGCTCAACAAAAGCATTACGAAGTGACTTTGTTATACTTTTGGTTGAATTCCATTGAACTAGCTCAAGAACGTGTAATATCTCGTGTAAAAAGTGGCGGACACTATATCCCAGCTGATACTATTGAAAGACGATATTCTGCTGGAATTAAGAATTTATTCCAAATCTATTTGTCCATCGTAGACAATTTCATGATATTTGATTCATCAAATGCCGTACTTAGTCTTATTGCGAGTAAACGATTGAACCATCCAATCAACATAAATGACAACTCAACATGGCTGCTCCTAAAAAGAAACTTGTAAGCTCATCAAATGATGATTTTGACCGTATCATGAAAGGAATATCAAAAATTCCTGCCTATTTAGTTGCTTTGAAAAAGAAATCAGGCACCCCACTCGTCGTTTTCCGTGATGGCAAAATCCAACACATCAAGCCAGAAGACATACAGATTTAATTTTTACACATTAACTTTTTAGCTGAGGCTGAAAGGGTTGTTGGTAAAAACGTTTCCCCGTTGCCTTGTACAACGCATTCGCTACCGCAGCAAAAACCGGAGGGAATGGCGGCTCGCCAAGTCCCGTTGGGTCAATTTCATTCTTCACAAAATGCACGTCGATTTTCTTCGGTGCCTCATTGTGGCGAATCATGCGGTAGGTATCGAAATTCTTTTGGTCCGTCTTACCATCCGTGAAGGTCAACTGACCAAACAAGGCATTGCCAATCCCATCAATCGCCGCACCTTCCGCCATATTTTTCGCTCCTTCTGGATTCACGACAACGCCGCAATCTAAGGCTGTGGTTACTTGGTCGACCGTCACTTGATCGCCCTTGACTTGCAAATCAATCACCTGCGCTGCATAGGAATTGTGGCAAAAATAAGCTGAAACGCCGCGCTTTTTGCCCGCGTTTTCAGGTTTGCCCCAGCCCGATTTATCACGCACTAATTCCAACACACCCATGTAACGGCTTGCATCGTAATCGTTGGTTTTTCCTACTGGATTGTCTTTGGCGCGTTGCAATAATTCCAAACGGAACGCAATCGGGTCTTTGCCCATGTATTCCGAAATCTCATCTAAAAAGGACTGCTCTGCCGCGGCATTGAAGTTCGAACGTGGCG
>DKIP01000070.1:0-2180 GCA_002454335.1 Cytophagaceae bacterium UBA6715
TTGATTTTTTTCTCTCATGAATTTGAGGTAGTTTGGTGATGGAATTTGGTAACGCTGCCGGGGGCGTAGACCCCGGCAGCGTTTACCCCCGAACACGATCAACATGACTCAAATAAGCTTCATTACCATCCTTTTAGCCATGGGCTATCTGATCGCCCGGCGTTTTGGACAAATTACAAAAACTATACACCTGGCTAAACCCATATCTATTACTAATTCAAAGGAGCGATGGAAACGTGTTCTATTGCTCGCATTGGGGCAAAAGAAGATGTTTGAGAAGCCTTATGTAGGGCTAATGCACCTATTGATTTACCTCGGATTCATCCTAATCAACGTCGAAATTTTAGAAATAATCCTCGATGGAATCCTCGGAACGCATCGAATTTTCGTTCCGTTTTTAGGAAATCTTTACCCCTTAATTATCAATTTTTTTGAAATACTCGCTGGCGGGGTGGTTGTGGCTTGTGTTGTTTTTATCGCCCGTCGATTAAGCAAAAACATCAAAAGACTCGACGCTGCAAGCCACCGCGAATTACAAGGCTTTCCTGTAAAGGATGCCCTACAAATTCTAATCATCGAAATGGTTCTCATGAGTGCCTTGTACACAATGAACGCTGCCGACCCCGAGCAGGCCTTCATTATTTCAAAACACCTTAAACCTTGGCTACCTAACGAAAACCTACATATCATTGAGCAAACAGCTTGGTGGATTCATATTTTGGGAATTTTGGCGTTTGCACTTTACGTGACCTATTCGAAGCACTTACATATCTTTTTCGCCTTCCCTGCAGTGTATTATTCGAATATTGAACCCACTGCCCAAATGTCTGATATGCCGAATGTAACCAATGAAGTTAATATTATGCTCGGGAAACCCGGCGAGCCAAGCAATCCAGATTTGAAATTTGGGGCGCAAGACATTAAGGATTTAACAATCAAAAATGCGTTAGATGCCTATAGCTGCACGGAATGTGGACGCTGTACGGAACAATGTCCAGCCAATCAAACTGGCAAAGCCTTGTCTCCACGTAAAATCATGATGGATACGCGCGATCGTTTGGAAGAATTACAAAAAGACCCTAATTCCACGAACATCTTATTAGGGAATTATATTTCAGCCGAAGAATTACGGGCTTGCACTACTTGTCAGGCCTGTGTCGAAGCTTGTCCCATTCAACTATCCCCACTCGAAATTATTTTGGCTTTACGCCGCTACCAAATCATGGAACAATCCGACGCCCCTGGTGCGTGGAATGCCATGTTTGCCAACATAGAAACCAATCAAGCTCCTTGGAAATTCAACCCAAATGACCGTTTAAACTGGGCCAAATCATGAAAAAAATACTAATCGTTATTGTTGTTTTAGTAGCCTTGTACGCCTTAGGGCCTCATCCGGATGCGCCCACGTTACCTGGACCTTCGTGGAACAATATCCCGAACGAACCTGCAGCTATAACCTCATTCTTACAAGCAAAAGAAGCTCAAAATGGTAATTTGAAGCCAGATAATGCAGGGCAAATTATCTATGCGGATTCAGCAAATCCCCAAAAGACGAAAACCGTTGTGCTTTATATTCACGGCTTCTCCGCTTCGCCCATGGAAGGAAATCCACTTCATAAAGCTATCGCAAAATCGCTGCATGCAAATTTAGTTTTGGCACGGATTGAAGACCATGGTGAATTTCCTACAGATTCCACCATGGCGAAAGCAAGTGCTGATAAATTCTATCAAAGTGTCGAAAACTACTATGCGCTCGCGAAAAAATTAGGGGATGAAGTGATCGTTTTAGGTACTTCTTTCGGAGGCGCAATGTCCTTGGTACTTGCGACTAAACACCCAGAAATAAAGGCATTAATGTTGTATGGTCCATGTATTGCAATCAAAGATCCTACTGCGCCACTTGTCGATAATCCCTGGGGTTTGCAATTAGCACGCGCTGTGATGCGTTCTGATTTCCGAGATATTCCTTCGGTAAGTCCCGGACATAAGAATTATTGGAGTTTGCATTATCGCTTAGAAGGTATCGTAGCGATTCAAAATTTTTTAACACATGAAATGACAGATGCGACCTTTGAACAGGTAAAAGTCCCCGTGTTTTTAGGCTATTATTATCAAGATGAAGCGCACCAAGATAATGTCGTTTCCGTGCAAGCCATGCGTGATATGTTCCCTAAACTAGG
>DKIP01000070.1:2298-9100 GCA_002454335.1 Cytophagaceae bacterium UBA6715
GGTAAACGTGTTGATTTGCCCATTCAAGCATCCCTTGATTTTATACACAAGCTATGACTCCACAATTGATTTTATATGCGGTACCTTTTTTCCTTCTAACGGTTCTTTTTGAATCGTGGTTGGCCTACAAAGAACACCGTGATTTTATTGAAGCCAAAGATTCCCTAACATCCATTGGGCTAGGACTAGGAAATTTAGCTGTCGGTACGATTACCAAAAGCCTTGCATACGTTACCTATTTCTATGTTTATGACCATTGGCGTTTGGCCGATTTTCAATTCAATTGGTGGCCGGTTTGGGTATTCGCATTTTTAGCGGAAGACATGACTTATTATTGGGTACATCGCATTTCACATGAAGTTCGATTTTATTGGGCCTCCCACATGGTGCACCATTCTTCCCCGAAATACAATTTGGCAGCAGCTTTACGCCAAACTTGGACAGGTAATTTAACGGGAGGATTTCTGTTTTGGGCCTGGTTGCCTCTATTGGGCGTGCACCCGTTTATTGTGTTCTTTTTCCAACAAACCAGCTTGCTCTACCAATACTGGATTCATACCGAATTCATTCAAAAAATGCCTAATTGGTTCGAACAAGTATTTAATACGCCTTCGCATCACCGTGTACATCATGGAACGGATTTAGATTATTTAGATACGAATTATGCCGGTGTTTTAATTATTTGGGATCGAATTTTTGGTTCATTCCAGTCGGAAAACACCCGCCCGCATTATGGCTTAACAAAACAAATTGAAAGTTATAATCCTGCTAAAATTGCCTTTTACGAGTGGGTGCAAATCGGGAAGGATTTAGTCCATGCCAAAAGTATTAAACAAGTAGCAGGCTACCTGTTTGGCCCTCCGGGTTGGAGCGAAGATGGAAGCCGATTAACCGTTGAACAAATGCGTGCGCAAGCGAAAAAGAAATAATCATGGATTTACAAGTTACAACCATGGCCGAGTGGGCCGCGAAGGGGGAAAGCCCCGACTTATTATTTTGGGTAGGTTGTGCGGGATCGTTTGATGACCGACATAAAAAAGTGACTCGTGCATTGGCAGAAATTCTGAACCATGTAGGAATAAAATTTGCTGTACTTGGAACTGAAGAGGCATGTACGGGTGATCCGGCTAGACGCGCAGGAAATGAGTTTTTGTTTCAAATGCAAGCGATGCAAAACATCGAAGTGTTGAATATGTACAGTGTTCAAAAAATTGTCACTGCTTGTCCGCATTGTTTTAATACGTTGAAAAACGAATATCCATCCTTGGGTGGTACTTATGAGGTTATCCACCATAGTCAGTTATTGGCTGATTTATTAGCCGCCGGAAAAATTCAGTTCAACGAGCAAAAAGAAACCATTGCATTTCATGATTCATGCTATTTAGGACGTGGAAATGGTATTTTTGAAGCACCGCGTGAAATTATTACTGGGCTGAAAAAAGAAGTAAAAGAATTAAAAAGTTGTCGGACCAAAGGCCTTTGTTGTGGTGCTGGTGGCGCTCAAGTATTCAAAGAACCCGAATCTGGAACGGAAGATGTTCAAGTAAAACGTACAGGTGAAATACTAGAATCTGGTGTAAATAAAGTAGCTTTGGGGTGTCCTTTCTGCATGGTTATGTTACAAGATGGCTTGAACAAATCCGGTAAGGAACATGAAATCCAAGTAGTCGATCTAGCTGAATTAGTTCAGCAAAGTTTAAAGTAAGATGTATATACCTTTTGAGGAAATGCCAGCTCAGGCACGTATTTGGGTTTATCAAGCCTCTCGTAGCCTTCAAGCACAGGAACTTGATCAAATCAAGCAAACGTTAACACAATCTTGTCAAGTTTGGGAAGCACATGGTGCTCCTTTACAAGCTTCGTTTGAAATCAAATATAATCAAGTGATCATCGTAGCCGTAAATGAAGCTTTGAATGCTGCGTCGGGTTGTTCCATCGATGCATCGACACGTTGGTTTAAGGCGTTAGGTGAAGCCTTGCAGGTTGATTTTTTCAGTAGAGATGTGGCCGTAGTACGAAATGAGCAAGTGGAATTATTACCCTTGGGCCATTTAAAAAAAGCAGTTGAGTCTGGGAATTTGACCCACAAGGATCAAATTATCACACCCTTATTGCAAACTGTTCAGCAATATCGCGAATCGTGGTTGAGCACGGCCGCTGATTCTTATTTAAAACGTTATTTTTAAGATGGCTGAAGATTTAATCATTCCCCAGGGCTCTCGTTCGGAACAATATGAAGCCCTTTTTCCGCAGATTCAAGGACTCATTGCGGGTGAAAATGACCTGACCGCTAACCTTGCAAATATTGCTGCGGCGATTAAAGAAGTTTTCGGATTTTTCTGGGTAGGTTTTTATTTAGTCAAAGAAAATCAATTGGTCTTAGGGCCCTTTCAAGGCCCCGTTGCCTGCACGCGTATTCCTTTTCACAAGGGCGTATGTGGACATGCATATACGATTGCCGAAACGGTGATTGTACCTGATGTAGAAGCCTTTCCAGGACACATTGCATGTGCATCTGCATCCAAATCTGAGATTGTTTTGCCCGTAAAAAATCAGGTTGGAGAAGTAACAATGGTGCTGGACGTCGACTCAGATGTGCTCAACGACTTTTCAGAAATAGACCAAAAAGGTCTCGAGAAAATTCTTGGGTTGATTAGCGAAGCTTGGCAATAACCGTTTCGCTACCTACCGGTTTATCCCCGATATTCACACAGATTTCGGCATCTAAGGGTAGATAAATGTCTATACGACTACCAAATTTGATGAAACCAAATTCTTGACCTTGTGTTACCTGGTCACCTTCTTTGACATACCAACAAATCCGTTTCGCAAGCGCGCCGGCAATTTGGCGGAATAATACTTCAGTTCCATTTTCGTGCTTCACAACACAAGTTGTGCGCTCATTTTCGGTGCTTGATTTTGGATGCCAAGCTACCAAGTATTTACCCGGATGGTATTTGAAATAAGTTACGATCCCTGAAATAGGATTGAAATTCACGTGCACGTTGATCGGTGACATGAAAATAGATACTTGTTTTCTTTTGCCTTTAAAATATTCGGGTTCTTCAACTTCTTCAATCACTACAACCTTGCCATCTGCCGGAGCGATGATATGCTTAGGATTAATTACCGTGTGACGTTTAGGAACACGGAAGAATTGTAAGATAATTAAATAGAATAGTGCCGTTATAACGATTACGACTTCGCGTAGGATAGCTTGTTCGGGAAAAAAATAAGCCATTAGCCCATTAATCACTAAAACGATAAGTAAAGTACTGATTAATAATGATTTTCCTTCGCGGTGTAATGTCATAAATCGAATTGTTTTACGCTATTTTTATAGCTTAAAGACAAAATTACTACATTTTTTGCGCCCTTACCTAAACAATATTCAATTTTTGTATAAAAAAAATGCATTTTTGAGTTGATTTAAAATTATTGCATGCGATTGTTTTCACAGCTAAACTTGTTTTTCATACTTCTCTTTGGGGCGATTCCCATGTCAGCCCAAGTGTTTTCATGGCGTGAACCAGAATCATCTACTTGTTATAAAATTGATTTTACTTTGAATCGATTATATGAATCCAATGTGCAAGGTCAATGGCAAGAGAAAGGTGAAGTGAAATACTTGAATGTGAAGTTGGGGGATTTGTATTCGAGTTCCAATGCAATTAATCCGATGAAATTAAAAGGTCGAAAAGGTACTTTTTTAGTCATGGAATGCAGTGGGCAAGTGTATTATTTTGATTTGGCTACTCGAACTATTTCCCGCGAAGATTTAACGTTTTATCGAGGTGCGAATTGCCAAGCTGTACAATTTGCACGGAAAGATACTTTATATAGCTTGGGTGGATACGGGTTTTGGCAATCAACCAATGTCATGACTCAATTTAACTTTGTTTCAAAGGAATGGACTCATATTCTTGCCTCGGGTGAAATCCCCAAAGCTATTCATAAGAAGCGGGCCATTTATTTGCCTGGCATAGATCGATTCATCGTTTTAGGGAGCCATCGCATAAATCAAACAGAATCAGCGGATATTACCGAAAGTGATTATTCAATTTATGATTATCAGTTTTCCACTAAAAAATTTGTTAAGTTAGGTCAAGTCCACGAACCTTTATTGAGGCAACTTTTGGAAGGCGAGAGTAGTAATTTTATTCTCGCTATGGGGAGGTATATTGTCTTTTCTCCTTTTCAAGGCGTTCCAGGATATAACCATGATTTATTGTATATCATTGATGTTAAAGATTCGTTTAAAGCTTATTTATGGACAAATCCTGCCCGGTTCCAAATTCGTAAATTCATTGAGGAAAGAGGAATCATTTACAATGTATTTTCAAAAGGGGAAACGCTATTCTTGCCTCAAGCGCTCGAAACATATCCAGTAGGAGGGTTTAAAATTGTTGAAATTCCGATTAAAACGATGTTGGCTGAAAGTAAGCCTTTAGGGGCAATCATGGAAAGATCGTTGATCGATACGATGCAAGATTTTGCGCTTATCGGATTGGGTGTGCTTATCTTATTTTTTGTTTTACGTTTTCTAATTTCATTAAAACGCCGTAAAAAGAAGAATCAATTACGCATGATTCTTGGCCCTAATGAAAAACAATTTTTAGATTTTTTACGCCTTAATTACCGGCAAGGATATGTTTCTGGGCATCAAATAGTCGCCTTTTTTGGGAAACATAAAAGTAGCCCCGAATCGCAAAGGCAATTCAGGGCTAAATTAATTGAAGGTCTGAATAAATCGCTGGGAGTAATTTTCCCTGGCGAGCAAGTACTAGATATTCAGGCGGATGATAAAGATCAACGGATGCTGACTTACCGACTTACTGATTCGATTTATCAAGCACTTAAAAAACTATAAATTCTTTTCTAAGAAATTTGTTAACATGTAATACAAATGTAAACGGGTATTTCCGCCGGAGATTCCATGGTTACGGTTTGGATAATAGAATGTTTGAAATTGCTTATTTGCTTTAATCAAAGCATCTTCTAATGCGACTGCATTTTGAAAGTGTACGTTATCGTCTCCTGTTCCATGTACTAATAGTAAGTTGCCTTTCAATTTGTTTACATGGTATACAGGTGAGTTTTCATCATAGCCCGACGGGTTTTCTTGCGGAGTGCGTTGGTATCTCTCCGTATAAATCGAATCGTAAAAACGCCAGTTAGTCACCGGGGCAACCGAAATCGCAGCTTTAAATACATCAGCTCCTTGCATCAAGCAATTGGATGACATGAATCCTCCATAGCTCCAACCCCAAATACCGATACGACTTGCATCTACATACGGTAAATTTCCGATGAATTTGGCTGCGAAAATTTGATCTTGAACCTCAATGCGACCTAGGTTTTGGTAAGTGATTTTCTTGAAGGCTACTCCTCGGCCGCCTGTTCCACGATTATCTACACAATAGATCAAATAGCCTTTTTTCAACAACATTTGATACCAGTAAAAATCAGCACCCGGATAAGCATCCAATACTTGCTGGCTCCCCGGTCCACCATAAACATGCATCAAAACGGGATATTTTTTGTTCGGGTCAAAGTTAGCCGGCTTAATCCAGTAAGCATTCAAATGATCCCCATTCGCCAAAGGAATTTCGAAGAATTCACGGGGTGAAATTTGATATTCGGTGATTTGCGCTTGTAATTTTTGATTGTCTTCTAACACACGAACTAAACCTTTACTCGCATGGTATAAAGCAATACTTAACGGTTTTTTCGCAGAACTGTGGTTAAGAATGTAATACGAATAGTCGGGGCTAAAGCTCGCTGAATTCGTTCCTGCTAGGGTTGAAATCACTTTCTTCCCCGTACCATCTAATTTGATTGAATAAACTTGTCGGCCTATCGGGCTGACCTCTGTGGAATTAAAATACAAAGTTTTCGTTTTTTCATTGTACCCGTACAGGTCATCTACCTCCCAGTTTCCTGATGTAATCGGGCTGAACTTGCCCGTTGCAATTTCACCTAGGTAAAGGTGTTTAAATCCGCTGCGTTCCGAGCTGAAAATAAACGTTTTCCCATCAGTTAAATAGGTGAAATCATTTCCTACGGCCTCTATTTCAATGGATGTTTCTGCGTGCTCTTCATAGATCAAGCTGTTAATGGCTTTGCTGATGCTGTAATGCAATAATTCCATGTGGTTTTGAAGTCGGTTCAAACGAATAAAACCTACTACATCTGGATTTTTTGTCCATTTCAAACGTGGGATATATTGGTTTTTTTCTGGGCCCACAGGGATCGCCTGCGTTTTGTTTTCATCCAATAGAGCCACCGAAAGGCTCACGATGGAATTAGCTTCTCCTGCTTTGGGATATTTGTAGCGGTAATCTTTCGGATATAAATCTCCCCACATTTGCATGTTGTATTCGGGTACTTGACTTTCGTCAAAGGTGTAGAAGGCGATTTTTTTGCTGTCGGGCGACCAGGTAAAAGCTTTTGCGAACGAAAATTCTTCCTCATACACCCAGTCACATGATCCATGGATGATGTGATTAAATTTACCGTTCGTCGTAATCGCGGTTTCTTTTCCACTAGCAATGTCTGTCCAGAACAGGTTGTTATCCCGAACAAATGCTACGCGTTTTCCATCCGGAGAAAGCGTAGCATGCATTTGCTTTCCGCCTTGTGATAACAAACGAAGGGAGTTGTTTGTCCGAGAAAAGATGTAATTTGTTTCCTTTGAACTTCTTCGGTAGATAGCCTCTGATGCCGTGCCGATTAGGATGGTTTGTTCGTCGGAGGATAAAGAAAACTGTTGCACATGAATGCTGCCTCCTGTACTTGTTTT
>DKIP01000070.1:9282-29142 GCA_002454335.1 Cytophagaceae bacterium UBA6715
GTAATGTCTTTTTGTGCAATTGCGGCTGTAGAACCTAATAATAGGATGCCCACAAGTAGTTGTTTGATGTTCATTGTTTGATGGAAGTAGGTTAATCTTGAAAAATGACAATGGGGTCTGTTTCAACCACATTGCTAGTTTGTAATGCGTTATCGCGTATGTAAATTTGAAATTTTAAGGTGTCGTTTTTGGGCGTAAATAATGGAGAATAGCCTTTGTAAAAGGCATAAACGAATTGAGTGGAATAATCGACGGAGCCTTCGATGGGACCAGGTTTTTGGTCGGCTTTGAACTTAAAATTCATGAGTCCGCCTAAACTAGGGCTAAAAGTAATTGGGATAAATTTTCCATTTTTCTGAAGTAAAACGTTAACCTCAAAATTGCGAAAATCCTTGTATTTCGTTGGATTGGCTTTTAGGTCTTCCTGTGTGATTCCTAAATCGCCATCTCCGTCTTGGAAGCGAATAGACATGACAACAGAGTCGATTTTCGCTTTGCCTCCAAATCCATCGTTACTTGTTTTAGTGATTTTTTGAATTTGACTGAAGCTAATGGAAGGAGTGAAGCTCCATTGAGGTTCCTTGACGCAAGACAAAAGCCCAACCAAGATTACTAAAAAGCCTGAAATACGAATGCTCCATGTCATAATTCGTAAAGTTAATGATTTGGTTTAATTTTGTATGAATATTCAAAAAAAGCCATGGGGTCTGAATTGAACATGTGGGAGTCTTGGCGATTAGAGCTCAGAAAAAAGGTTCTAGCGATGTGTGATGCGGATTTTGAGTCCATTGCTCTTGAGATGTTTCGTTTTACTTGGACCTATAATCCCTTGTATAAACAGTATCTTGATTTACTTCAAATTGACGCGCAGGCCGTTAAGTCATTACTGGATATTCCTTTTTTACCAATTGAGCTTTTTAAAAGCCACCGTGTTCAAACGGGTTTTGGTTCGGTATTATTTGCTTTTGAGAGTTCGGGAACTACGGGGCAAGTCCCATCCAAACATCCCGTTTGCGATCCTGAATTTTACCAGAAACAATCCAAACGTATTTTTGAATCGCAATATGGACCGCTGTCGGATTACCATATTTTCGCGCTATTACCCTCTTATTTAGAACGAAGTACCTCGTCTTTGGTCTTTATGATGGATTACTTCATCAAGGAATCCGGTTCGCCTATTTCCGGTTTTTTCTTGAATCAATACGACGAGCTTGTTTCCCAAATAAAAAAGGGCTTGCTATCGAATCGTAAAATCTGGGTCATGGGAGTCACATTTGGTTTATTAGATTGGGTAGATTCAGGTCAGGATTTTTCCTTCTGGAAAGAGGCCGTTGATGCGGGCCGATTAATTGTGATGGAAACGGGAGGAATGAAAGGCCGACGAGAAGAATGGATTCGGGAGCGGGTGCATGAATTTTTGAAAACATCCATGGGTATTGAACATATTGCTTCTGAATATGGCATGACTGAACTATTTTCGCAAGCCTATGCGTCTAGCGATGGGATTTTTTCACCAGGAATTTCCATGCGTGTACAATTGCGTGAGGTGACTGATCCTTTTGCCAAAGTGACAACTCCAGGTCGTGTGGGAGGAATTCAAATCATCGATTTGGCAAATATCGATTCATGCCCATTTATCGAGACGCGTGATTTGGGCGCTTTAAATGAAGATGGCATTCGATTTAAGGTATTAGGCCGATTCGATAATTCAGAAATCCGAGGCTGTAACTTGATGGTTGATCAAGGATGGGGAACGAGCCAAGCAGAGCCGTCCGCATAAAATTCATTTTTCCAGATCGGAACTTCTTGTTTTAGGGTATCAATAAGCCACTCGCAGGCTTTGAAAGCCTCCGCGCGGTGTACGGAACAAACGCCGATAATTACGGCAATATCTCCGATCTCTAATTTTCCGGTGCGATGCGCCACACTGATTTTGCGAATGGGCCATTTTTCTGCGGCTTCATTGGCGATTCGATCCATTTGTTTTTTGGCCATGGCCGAATAGGCTTCCATGGTTAAATGTTCGACATCTTTATTTTGATTCTTATTTCGTATTGTTCCCACAAATAGACAAATGCCACCAGCCTCAGGGTCTTGAAGATAGCTGTATGTTTCATCAATGGATAATTGCGATTCGCTCAGGAGAATTTGGTGGGTCATTTGCGCGTATAGGTGATGTAGCTGTATTGGTAGGCGTTTTTTTCGTCGGTGATGCCCCTTTCTTTTTCCGTGACCTCAAATGTTTCCATAGGAATTTCGGGGAAATAAGCATCGCCTTCAAATATATCATGCAATTGTGTAACCAATATTTGGTCTGCCAAAGCTAAACTCAGTGTGTAAATTTCAGCGCCACCCACGATGAAAATGTCTTCGCGTGTAATGGATTTGGCTTTTAAAATAGCCTCTTCAACGGAATGAGCGATGATTACACCCTCGATTTGTAAGTCGGCTTGTCGACTAATCACAATCGTTGTGCGATTAGGCAGTGGTTTCCCGATGGACTCAAATGTCTTTCTGCCCATGATGATGACATGGCCGGTAGTCAGGGACTTGAATCGCTTCAAGTCGGCAGGTAAATGCCAAATCAATGTATTGTTTTTGCCGATTACCCGATTTTCATCGAAGGCCACTAAGATTTTTAGCACGATTTTAGGTTTTAATTGTCAAAAATAAGGGAAATTTTGGCTGGATTACCTTCAAGAATTTTATTTTCAAAAACGCTTCACTTTTCGGGCTTAAAGCCCTAATTTTGTACAATTTTTGAGCCTAGTGTTATGGGCTTGCAAATTGCTAATCATTACTCTTAAAATTATACCATCTCGTGCCTAAAGATTCGTCGATTAAATCCGTCCTAATTATTGGTTCTGGTCCCATTGTCATTGGTCAAGCCTGTGAATTTGATTACTCTGGTTCTCAAGCCGCTCGCTCCTTGCGTGAAGAGGGCATTGAAGTTATCTTGATTAACTCAAATCCGGCAACCATTATGACTGATCCGATGAATGCGGATCATGTGTACTTAAAACCTTTGGAGAAGGCTTCGATTATTCACATTTTGGAAAATCACAAGATCGATGCGGTTTTACCTACCATGGGTGGACAAACCGCTTTGAACTTGGCGATCGACTGTGATGTGGCAGGAATTTGGGCAAAATATGGGGTGAAGATTATCGGGGTGGATATTGCGGCGATTGAAACGACGGAAGATCGTGAGAAGTTCCGTTTGAAGATGTTGGAAATCGGAGTAGGTGTTTGTAAAGGGCGTACTGCTCGTTCATTTCTGGAGGGAAAAGAGATTGCGCAAGAGACGGGTTTTCCATTAGTAATTCGTCCTTCATTTACCTTAGGAGGAACAGGTGGTGGATTTGTGCATGATCCCAAGGATTTTGATGCAGCGTTAAATAAAGGTTTGCATGCTTCGCCTACGCATGAGGTATTGGTCGAGCAATCCATTATGGGATGGAAAGAATATGAATTGGAATTGTTGCGTGATAATTTAGGGAACGTGATTATCATCTGTTCGATTGAGAACTTTGATCCGATGGGTATTCACACAGGAGATTCCATTACGGTAGCTCCAGCGATGACGTTACCGGATACCATTTACCAACGCATGCGTGACATGGCCATCAATATGATGAATGCCATCGGACAATTCGCAGGTGGTTGTAACGTACAATTCTCTCTGAATCCTGAAACAGATGAGATTATTGCCATTGAAATTAATCCACGTGTTTCTCGCTCATCAGCTTTAGCATCTAAAGCAACAGGTTACCCGATTGCGAAGATCGCAGCGAAAATGGCGATTGGGTACAATTTAGATGAATTAACGAATGCGATTACGGGTACAACTTCAGCTTATTTTGAGCCAGCTTTGGATTACGTGATTGTGAAAGTTCCACGCTGGAACTTTGATAAATTTAAAGGTTCTGACCGTACCTTAGGACTTCAAATGAAGTCGGTGGGTGAAACCATGGGGATTGGTCGTAATTTCCAAGAAGCCTTACAGAAAGCGTGTCAATCTCTAGAGATTAAACGCAACGGTATGGGCGCAGACGGGAAAGAATTACGTGATCAAGACGCAATTATGCACTCCTTGTCAAATCCTTCATGGAATCGGTTGTTTCATATCTACGATGCCTTCAAGATGGGTATTTCGTTTAAGACAATCCAACAAGCTACTAAAATCGATAAGTGGTTCTTGAATCAAATTGAAGATTTAGTGCGTGTGGAACGAGAAGTGGAGAAGTACACGATTTCAAACGTGCCCAAAGAATTATTGGAAGAAGCAAAGCACAAAGGTTTTGCCGATCGCCAAATTGCGCATTCCTTGCGTTGCCTTGAATCTGAAGTTTATGACAAGCGTAACGAGATGGGGATTAAGCGTATTTATAAATGTGTAGACACATGTGCGGCGGAATTTGAAGCGAAGACACCGTACTATTATTCGACTTTCGGTCAAGTAGGAACGGATGTGTTGGATAATGAATCTCAAGTTACTCCGAAGAAGAAAGTGGTTGTTTTGGGTTCAGGGCCTAACCGGATTGGGCAGGGAATTGAATTTGATTACTCGTGTGTGCATGGGGTATTGGCAGCAAAAGAGGCTGGTTATGAGACAATCATGATTAATTCGAATCCGGAGACGGTGTCTACCGACTTTGATATTGCGGATAAATTATACTTTGAGCCTGTGTTCTGGGAGCATGTGTATGACATTATTCAACATGAGAAACCGGAAGGGGTTATTGTCCAATTAGGTGGTCAAACTGCTTTGAAATTGGCTGAAAAACTGTCGAAATACGGTATTAAAATCATTGGTACTTCTTATGAGGCTTTGGATTTGGCGGAAGATCGTGGCGCATTCTCAAGTTTATTGAAAGACTTGGAGATTCCTTATCCGAAGTTTGGCGTTTGTGAAGATGCCGATAATGCGGTGGCTTTAGGTCGTGAATTGGGGTATCCATTATTGGTTCGTCCTTCGTATGTGTTAGGTGGTCAGTCGATGAAAATCGTGATCAACGAGCAAGAATTGGAGCAACACGTAGTCGATATATTACGCGATATCCCAGGGAATAAAATCCTTTTGGATCATTTCTTGGAGAATGCGATTGAAGCGGAGGCGGATGCGATTTGTGATGGAGAAGATGTGTACATCATCGGAATGATGGAGCATATTGAACCGGCTGGTATTCACTCAGGCGATTCGCATTCTGTATTGCCTCCGTTTGATTTGTCAGACAATGTCATCAAACAAATCGAAGATCATACACGCAAAATCGCGGTAGCATTAAAAACCAAAGGCTTGTTGAATATTCAGTTTGCGGTGAAAGATGAGATTGTATACATCATTGAAGCAAATCCCCGCGCGTCACGTACTGTGCCATTTATTTGTAAGGCGTATCAAGAGCCGTATGTGAATTACGCGACGAAAGTGATGTTAGGAGATAAAAAGGTGAAGGATTTTAATTTTCAACCGGTCAAAAAAGGATACGCGATTAAAATTCCTGTGTTTTCTTTCAGCAAATTTCCGAATGTGAATATGGAATTAGGGCCTGAAATGAAGTCGACGGGTGAAGCGATATACTTCATTGATGATTTGAAGGATGATTTTTTTCGCAAGGTTTACGGGGAACGTAATTTGTATTTGAGTCGTTAATAGGCTATGTTAAAAATATTAGGCTTAATTTTTCTGTTTTATTACATCATTTGGCCCTTGATCAAATTTTTGATGAAAGGCTATGTCATCACACAGGTGCATAGAAAGATGTCTGAGCAGGAAATACGCAATCAACAAAAATCGTATGCTCGTAAGGAGGGTACGATTGATGTGGATTATGTTCCACCAAAACAAAAAGCCAAGTCAGATAGTTTAACGGGGGATTATGTCCCTTTTGAAGAAGTTAAGGAATAAGTATGTTGAAAGGCATTATTGTTTATTTCTTGTTTTTATTTTGTTTGTTAACGAAAGATGGTATTTCGTTAGCAATTGAGGTTATTCGTGAAAAAGGAAATATTGCCTGTGAGTTGAACTTGTCTGATTCCTTTGAGGAAGATAGTTCCGACGATTTTTTTGACAGTGAAGATTTTGGATTCGAGTTAAATTTAAATGCCTTTGATGGATTTATTGACAAATCCATTGATGATCAGGATCAGAAATCGGTATTAAATGTGCTCTTAGAGCATGTGAGTCCCCCTCCCCGCAGCGTATAATGCGCGTGCCTTATTGAAACAAAATCATAAAATTTTCTTGTAAAAATGCCTTATGGGGCATAATTAATGTGAACCATGCAAACATTCGCCTACGCGTCTGTGTTTGTCTGTCTAACTTTTGTAGCAATTGCGCAGGGGAAAAATTATAAAAACCAGATAAACAGGACATTGACAGAAAAGGTGTTCCTAGTAAAGCCTGTTGAGGAAAAAGAGCAGCAGCCTTCGAATCAAACACCTAAGTACCAACAAAATAAGCCTAATGTAACTTGGGCTGACACATTTAAAATAAAAACAAAAATGCCTTCAAATAAACAACATGAAGGAAGACCTAATTAGTACATATGAAAAAATATCTCTTTGGATTGTTATTGCTGAGTGCGTGCACCTCTAAAACGGAAGATGCAGCGGAAATTCAGACGCTTGAAGTTTCGACTCCTATTTCGTTAGATACAACGATTCGTCAGGAATTCGTAGCTGATATACATGCGATTCAAAATGTTGAGATCCGTGCTCGGGTCAAAGGTTATTTGGATCGTATTTTGGTTGACGAAGGTAAGCCAGTAAAAAAAGGCCAGGTTATGTTTACGATCAATAGCCAAGAATATGTGGCTGATTTGGCTCGTGCGAAGGCCGTGCTCAGTCAAGCAACTGCAGATTTAAAGGCTGAGGAATTAACCCTGGTAAATACCCGTTTGCTGGTGGATAAAAATGTCATATCCAAAAATCAATTGGCCATTTCATTAGCTAAAGTTGATGGCTTAAAAGCAAAGAGGGAAGAGGCTCTTGCTCATGTACGCTCTGCTGAACTCAAAGTAGATCATTCGAATATCCGCGCCCCTTTTGATGGGGTGGTTGACCGACTGCCATTTAAGCGTGGTAGTTTGGTAGATGAAGGAACATTGCTGACAACGCTTTCCGATAATGCGAGTGTATTTGCTTATTTTAATGTTTCCGAGCAGGAGTATTTAGCATTCAGTCAGAAAGGGGGAGTCAACCAATCTTCTATGGTAGAATTATTATTGGCGAATGGGGAAACTTATTCCGAAAAAGGAGTTGTGGAAACCATTGAAGGAGAGTTTGATAAAAATACTGGCAATATCGCCTTCCGTGCCCGATTTGCAAATCCGAATAAACTGTTACGTCATGGTGCCTCTGGCAAAATTCAATTGCCTAAAAAGCTGGTTGGTTATTGGGCTATTCCACAGAAATCGGTCTTTGAAATTCAAGAAAAAAGTTATGTATTTGTCAAAGATCCAACGGGCGTCGTGAAGATGAAAGGGATCTCACCTGATGTTCGTATCCCTCATTTTTACTTAGTAAAAAGTGGATTTAACTCGCAAGATACCGTGCTAATTGAGGGTATCCAATTGGTCAAACAAGGTCAAAAAATCAAGTCGACTTTCAAGCCAATGCGTCAATTGTTAAACGAATATAAAGCACTTTAAGATGGTACAACAATTTATAACGCGGCCGGTCTTATCGATCGTTGTATCGATTTTTATTGTGATTTTAGGGGTAATTGCCATGAAGCAATTGCCTATTACCCAATTTCCGGATATTGTACCTCCTGCTGTAACCGTAACGACCAAATATACAGGTGCAAATGCAGAGGTATGTGCCAAAGCCGTTGTGACCCCCTTGGAACGTGCAATCAATGGTGTGGCAGGCATGACTTATATGACTTCGGTTTCTGGTAACGATGGTACGAGCATCATTCAGGTATATTTTGAGGTCGGAACAGACCCGGATGTCGCGGCGGTTAACGTCCAAACTCGTGTTCAAACCGTACTCGATGAATTGCCTGAGGAAGTAATCAAAGCTGGGGTAATTACAGAGAAGGAGGTGAACAGTATGTTATTGTACGTGAACTTACTAAGTGAAGATTCAGATATCGACGAGAAGTTCATTTACAATTTTGCGGATATCAACGTGCTTCCCGAATTGAAGCGAATTGATGGGGTAGGCTTTGCTGATATCATGGGCCAGAGAGAATATGCGATGCGTATTTGGCTTCATCCAGACCGATTATTCGCGTACAAACTTTCTGCGGAGGATGTCATCCAGGCTTTGCGCAATCAAAACGTAGAGGCAGCGCCTGGTAAAATAGGTGAGAGTTCTGGGAAGCACCCACAAGCTTTACAGTATGTCATGCGCTACACAGGAAAGTTTACGCAGGTGGCTGAATATGAGAATTTAGTTATCAAGGCAACTGAAACAGGTCAAATTTTGCGCTTAAAGGATTTGGCAGACGTTGAGTTTGGCTCATTGGATTATGATGTGCTTTCCAAGGAAAATGGCCGACCATCTGCTGCGATTCTTTTAAAGCAACGTCCCGGTTCAAACGCAGCTGAGGTTATTGATAACGTGAAAAAACGTTTGGCTGAATTGAAAACGACAACCTTTCCTCCGGGCATGGGTTTCACGATTTCATATGACGTTTCCCGCTTCTTGGATGCATCGATTCACGAAGTAATTAAGACTTTACTCGAGGCGTTCTTACTTGTGGCTTTGGTGGTGTTTATTTTCTTACAAGATTGGCGTGCCACGCTTGTCCCAATCATCGCGGTACCTGTTTCACTCGTAGGTACGTTTAGTTTCATGCTGGCCATTGGGTTTTCCATCAATTTGTTGACCTTATTTTCCCTTGTATTAGCCATTGGCATCGTTGTGGATAATGCCATTGTTGTCGTCGAGGCCGTTCATGCTAAGATGGAGGAAAAAGATATGCCTGTTTTAGCAGCGACGCAAGAAGCCATGCATGAAATTTCGGGGGCTATTTTGGCCATTACCTTGGTGATGGGCGCAGTGTTTGTGCCTGTGGCATTTTTATCGGGACCAATTGGCGTGTTTTTCCGGCAGTTCTCTGTGACAATGGCAATATCTATTGCTTTGTCCGGATTGACAGCTTTGACCTTGACACCCGCGCTTTGTGTGTTATTGTTAAAAAAGCCAGAACACAATCAAACGAATTGGCTTGGAAAATTCTTTCATGCTTTCAATCAACGCTATGATCAAATTGCTCAAAAATATTTGCTTTGGGTAGGCACGTTGATTAGCAAGCGGATATTGATGTGGTTGATTTTATTAGGCTCCGTTGCGGGAACTGTTGTATTAGCTGGTATTGTGCCTAGCGGATTTATTCCTTCGGAGGATCAAGGGACTTTATATGTAAATGCTACGACTCCGGCTGGGGCTACCTTGGAGCGGACAGAAGGCGTAATGGATCAAGTGTTTAAGTCGATAAAAGGGGTTGATGCTATTGAGTCCTTTTCTACGTTGGCCGGCTTTAGTTTATTGACCGATGGCTCCGGGGCTTCTTATGGAACCGGGATAATTACGTTGAAACCTTGGGAAGAACGCAAGGAAACCGTCGATGAATTAACGGAAATTATTCGTTCGAAAACGAATGGAATTAAGGATGCGAGTATTCAATTTTTCCCGCCTCCGGCTGTTCCTGGATTTGGAAATGCCTCCGGTTTTGAATTTAGAATTCAGGATCGCAGTGGTTCAGGTGACTTACAGAAATTGGCAGCCGTTTCCAATGAATTCGCTAAGAAATTAAACGAAAAGCCAGCGATTCAAAACACCTTCTCAAGTTTTGACCCGAGTTTTCCTCAGTATATGTTGGAGGTAGATCAAGAGGCAGCTGCACAAAAAGGGGTGAATGTACTTCCAGCAATGGATAACTTGCAAACGTTATTGGGAAGTTTTTATGCGACGAACTTCATTCGTTTTGGCCAGATGTACAAGGTGATGGTACAAGTGGATCCTCGTTACCGGGCGCATCCTGATGATGTATTGAAGTTTTATGCAAAAAATAAAGCGGGTGACATGGTGCCTTACTCCTCTTTTGTGAAAATGAAACGCGTATATGGTCCTGAGCAATTTACTCGTTACAATATGTTTACTTCGGCTATGGTAAATGGCGAGCCTGCACCTGGCTTCTCGTCAGGAGCTGTTCTGGAGATAATTCGTTCGGAGGCATTGAAAAGCCTGCCTAGAGGTTATACCTTAGAGTGGTCAGGTATGACGCGGGAAGAGGATTTGGCGGGTAATCAGGCCATCTTCATTTTTGCGATTTGTTTGTTGTTTGTGTATTTACTACTCGCGGCACAATATGAATCCTTCCTGTTACCATTCCCAGTATTATTATTTCTGCCCATGGGAGCGATGGGGACTTATGCATTCTTATATCTATTTGGCTTACAAAACAACATTTATGCGCAAGTAGCGCTCGTAATGTTGATCGGTTTGTTAGGGAAGAATGCAATCTTGATTGTCGAGTTTGCAATTGCAAAACAGAAAGAAGGGGCATCGATTATTCAGGCTGCGAAAGAAGGAGCCTTCTCTCGTTTGCGTCCCATTTTGATGACCTCTTTCGCATTTGTTGCAGGGTTAATTCCCTTAATGATTGCTTCGGGTGCTGGGGCGATTGGTAACCGGACGATTGGTACTGCCTCAGCCGGCGGGATGATTTTAGGGACAATAGGTGGTTTATTAGTAATTCCGGGCTTGTATGTTGTCTTTGCAACACTCTCGGCTAAATGGTCAACAAATGAGAAATAGATGTTGGATGATACTTTTGGTTTTCGGCATCAGTGCATGTCAAACAAATTTGCGTTTCCAGAATCGGGTAGATGCGGATTTAGTAAACTATCGCCAAAACAGTGAACAAGCATCTGTTTCAGATGTTCAGGCTTGTTGGAAACGAGATAGTTTATTGGTCCAACTCATTGATTCGGTTTTGGTGAGGAGCAATGATATTAAAATCGGATTTTTAGAAATGGCGATGTCGCGAGCGGATTTTGCTTATCAACGTGGACTGCGAAAGCCCGTGGCGGCAGGTGTTATTCAACCCAGCTTGAAACGTTTTGGAAAATACACGATGGATGGAGTAGGTAATTTTGATACGCAGTTTTCACCTAACATTTCCAAAGATCAAATTATCCCTGAAAATTTGCCTGATTTGCTCATAGGGATGCAGGCTAGCTGGGAATGGGATATTTGGGGCAAATTAGCTAAACGGAAAAAGGCTAGTGCATTACGGTATTTAGCCACGGAGTCTGGCCAGCAGTGGTTGATTACATCCTTGGTTTCGGAGGTTGCCAGTGCCTATGGCCAATTGGTCTCGCTGGATCAGGAATTGGAGATTTTGAAAACAAATATTTCCATTCAGCGGAAGGCGTTTGAGTTAGTCCAAGTTCAAAAGGAGGCTGGTACGGTGAATGAATCTGCGGTCCAACAATTAGAAGCGCAATTGTTGAATTCCCGAGCGCAAGAAGGGGATGTATTGCAACAAATTACTGTACTTGAAAATCAGGTTCGTTATTATTTGAACAAGCCAGGTGCTAAAATAAAGCGATCTCCTTATCCATTTCAATGTGCGTTGGATAGCACGATGTTTGCGCGGGTCAAGATTGATCAATTAGAGAATCGCCCAGATATCCGACAGGCAAAATTGAATTTATCTGCGGCTTTCGAGTCCAAAGAAAGTGCCAAGTTGGCGCTTAAACCGTCGGTGGTTTTGTCCGGAGTCTTAGGTGTGCAAGGTTTTCAGCCTGCGTATTTATTTCAATTGCCGGCATCTATGGCTTACCAGCTCTTGGGAGGAATTACAACACCTTGGTTGAACCGTTCAGCGATTACAGCAGACATACTTCGATCGGATGCCCAATGGAAGTCGCTAGACTTAGCCTACCAAAATGCCTTAATCAAGGGTTATTTGGAATGGGATACGGAGGTCAAATCGTTGGGCTATTTGCAAAGACAGAATCAATTGAAGGAACGCGAAGTTTTACTGACGAAAGGCGCTATCAACACGGTTGGGACATTGTTTTTAACTGCCAATGCGAATTACTTGGAGGTATTGACAGCTCAACAAAATGCATTACGGTCTGAGTTAGAACTACTGGAGATTTCTAGAAAACGTTGGACACATGCGATTCAATTGTACCGCGTTTTAGGTGGTGGCTGGTAAAACAAGCGATTCGATGACCTTCGGAAAATCTCGATGTTCTAAAACTTGTCCTTTTTTCGCTACATCTTCCGGCGTGTCACTAGGCAATACTGGGAAAGAACGCTGGAAGATGATAGCACCTTCGTCATAATGTTCGTTCACATAATGGATAGTGATGCCGGATTCTTTTTCGCCAGCTTCGACTACCGCCTCATGGACGAAGTGACCATACATACCTTTCCCGCCAAATTTCGGTAATAAAGCGGGATGTAGATTTACGATGCGTTGCGGATAGGCTTGAACATATTCCGAAGGAATGAGCCACAAGAACCCGGCTAAAACAATCCAATCGGTTTGTAGGGACTGAATTTTGCGTAATAGCGTTCCATTTTTATATTCTTCTCGCGAAAAGATGCTGCAGGGAATTTGTAATCTTTCAGCCCTAGCGATGACACCAGCTTCTGGGTTATTACAAAATATGTGGGTGATTTTAACCTGATCAGATTGCTTGAAATGTTCAACGATTTTCTCGGCGTTTGAGCCAGAACCAGAGGCAAAAATGACAATATTCTTCACAGGCGCTAATTTTATTTTTGCAAATTTAAGGCTAATTCAGGAACCTTTCGGGATTTGTCGTAGTTTTGTTTGCGTTTGAGTCTTCAAATATGAAAATAGGAATCATTTGTTATCCCACCTACGGAGGTAGTGGTGTCGTAGCGACCGAGTTAGGCAAGGCGCTAGCTTCGGTAGGGCATGAGGTGCATTTTATTACCTATACGCAACCCCCTCGCCTCGATTTTTTCAGTGAAAATATCTTTTACCACGAGGTTTCGGTCGCATCCTATCCTTTGTTTGAATACTTGCCTTATGAGTCGGCATTAGCGAGTAAAATGGTGGATGTAACGGTGAATGAGCAATTGGATTTGATTCATGTGCATTATGCGATTCCGCATGCTTCGGCGGCATATTTAGCCAAGCAAATTTTGAAATACAAGGGTATCCACGTGCCAGTGATTACGACCTTGCATGGTACGGATATTACGCTGGTCGGTCGCGACCCTTCCTTTGAGCCGGTTGTTACTTTTTCGATCAATGAATCGGATGGCGTCACAGCAGTTTCGCAAAGCTTGCGGGATGATACTTATTCGTCTTTTGAGATTTTGAGCAACATTGAGGTGATTCCTAATTTCATTGATTTGGAACGTTTCCAAAAGCAGCCCAAAGAGCATTTTAAGTTGGCAATTTGCCCCAATGGCGAAAAGCTTTTGATGCATACCTCCAACTTCCGGAAAGTGAAGCGAATTGAGGATATTATTCGAGTTTTTGCCAAAGTTCAGAAGCAAATTCCATCTAAACTTTTGTTAGTAGGCGATGGCCCTGAGCGGTCCGGCATCGAGGCATTATGCCGCGATTTGGGTGTCGCATCGGACGTTCGTTTTTTAGGTAAATTAGATACAATAGAGGAGGCCCTTTCGCTTGCAGATTTATTCTTTTTAACCTCTGAAAAGGAGAGTTTTGGTTTAGCTGCTTTGGAGGCGATGGCTTGCGAAGTTCCTGTGATTTCTTCTGATGCTGGTGGTATTCCCGAAGTGAATATTCATGGCGTAACGGGCTATGTTAGTAAAATTGGGGACATTGACGACATGGTAGTTAATACGGTCAAAATCCTAAAAGATGATGCTTTGCATACGCAAATGAAGGCGAACGCTTTGGCGCGCGCGAAGGATTTCTCTTTGGAAAAAATCTTGCCGATGTACGAGCGCTATTACGAAAAAATCGTAGGCCAAAGTTGGCGTTTCCCTACCCAAAAATTTACAGATGCGGAATAATATTAACCGCGCTTTCATCCTTTGATTCACGCAATAGTTCTGCGATCGTTTTTTTCAACCCAGGGTGGACATAATCTGCTGCAATTTCATGCATCGGAATCAAAATGAATTTTCGATTCTGAATATGTGGATGGGGTACTTGTAAATTTGCGGTTTGGATATTTTGTTGGTCCACAAATAAGATATCCAAATCCAGCGTTCGAGGTCCCCACGTTACCTTACGTTCTCTTCCAAAATCTTTTTCAATGGCTTGAATGGCGACTAAAATGGCCTCAGGAAAGAGATCTGTTTCGACTAATATAACTTGATTGATGAAATCTGCTTGATCTTGTAAGCCCCAGGCGGCGGTTTGGTATAGGCTGGATTGTTGGAGGATGGCCCCAACTTTATTTTCAATCAATGGATAACAAGCTTTAAATATTTCCTGAGTATTTCCTAGATTGCCTCCTAATGAGAGGAAGACCTGCATAATGCGTGCGTTTATATTCTTAACAAACTTACAAATTTCTTTGTTATGCCGAGCCCATCTGACTTGAAACCAGGTGTATTATTGGTCTCCGAACCTTTTTTAGAGGACCCCTCTTTTAAACGTGCGGTGATTTTGTTGTGTGAACATACGAGTTCGCATTCTTTTGGCTTGGTACTAACGCAGCCACAAGAAGTGATTTTAGATTCCATTATGGATGCCAAAGTTATGGGGGAAATTCCGCTTTTTGCGGGCGGTCCCGTGGATCCTACGATTTTACAGTTCATTCACCGCAGACCTGATTTAATTCAAGGTGGACAAGAAATTAGTCCGGGATTATTTTGGGCGGGAGATTTTGAGCAAGCGATTGAAGCCGTCGTGGATGGCACAATATCTTTTCAAGAGATTAAATTTTTTATTGGCTATTCAGGTTGGTCGGCGGGCCAATTAGACCGCGAATTGAAAACGAATGCATGGATTGTATCGGATGCGCGGATTAGCGATGTTTTTGAGGAGGATCCCGCGAAATTATGGAGGAGTGTACTTTATCAGAAAGGTGGTAATTTTCGCGTTTTATCAACTTATCCAGATGATCCTAATCTAAATTAATTTATTACCACGTACCTTTGGCAAACCTTGGAGGATTGCCAAAGGTAAGGGAGGGGCGCTAACTAATCCGTGCCCAGTTTGTCGTCTCTTTTCGTTGATGCATCACCTGTTCGCGAATCATTAGATGTCGGTCCAATGCCAAATTTGGATCTTCCTCCAAAATCTTAATTGCCGTTTCCCTCGCAACTTTTAGTATCTCACCATCCTTCGCTAAATCGGCAATCATCAAATCAATCGCCCCACTTTGGCGCGTACCTGTAATATCTCCGGGTCCACGTAATTGTAAATCCACTTCCGCGATTTCAAAGCCATTATTGGTTCGAACCATCGTTTCAATCCGCTTCTTCGTGTCAGCACTCAATTTATAATCCGTCATGAGAATGCAATAACTCTGTTCCGCTCCTCGGCCTACTCGGCCGCGCAACTGATGCAATTGCGATAACCCAAACCGTTCTGCACTTTCGATGATCATGATGGAGGCATTAGGAACATTCACCCCAACTTCAATAACTGTCGTGGCCACCATGATTTTTGTTTCATTCTTGACAAAACGGGCCATTTCTATATCCTTATCGGCCGGTTTCATCTTTCCATGCAATATCCCCAATGGCACATCAGGAAAGGCCCGTGAAATACTTTCAAAACCATCCATCAAATCTTTGAAATCCATTTTTTCTGATTCCTCAATCAAAGGATAGACGATGTAGACTTGTCGGCCTTTGGCTAATTCATGTTGAATAAATGCGAAGACCTGCAAACGATGGCTATCATACCGATGTGTCGTTTGAATCGGTTTTCTTCCTACGGGCAATTCGTCAATCACGGATACATCAAGATCGCCATAAAGCGTCATTGCCAGCGTTCGAGGAATTGGGGTGGCTGTCATCACCAGCACATGCGGATGAATCTCCTTGTTTTTATCCCAAAGTTTAGCTCTTTGTGCGACACCAAATCGGTGTTGCTCATCGATGATGCAAAGTCCTAAATTTTTAAATTGAACCACATCTTCAAAAATAGCATGGGTCCCAACTAGTATTTTTAGATCACCAGATGCCAAGTCTTCAAGTAAGCCCACCCGATCTTTTTTCTTGACTGAGCCCGTCAGTTTTGCAATGCTGAGACCTAGTGCGTCCGCAAATTTCTTCAAACCTTGAAAATGCTGGTCCGCTAAAATCTCCGTAGGCGCCATAATACATGCTTGTGTGCCATTATCGATGGCAAGTAGCATTGAAATAAAGGCCACGATGGTTTTCCCTGATCCCACATCTCCTTGAAGGAGTCGGTTCATTTGTTTGCCCGACTTCATGTCTTGAAAGATTTCTCGAATCACCTTTTTCTGTGCGCCCGTTAAATCAAAAGGCATATGGTCTTGATAAAAGGTTGTTAGCAAAGCTGCTGATGCAAATACTTGACCCGGGAATTGTTCCTTTCGGACCAAATTTTGCTTAATTAAACGCAACTGATTGTAGAATAATTCCTCGAATTTCAGTCGGCGCCTTGCCTGATGCAACCAATTTTCACTCTGTGGGTGATGGATGTGATATAGCGCCTCTTGTTTAGAAACCAAGCGAAATTGCTGAATGATTTCCATGGGAAGCGTCTCACGGATGTGCGAGAACGCGGCCCCTAGCAATGTGCGCTGTAAGCCAGCAATCACCTTACTGTCAATGTATTTTTTGCGCAGTTTTTCCGTTAGGGAATACACGGGTTGGTAAAACTTGTCGTTATGATTTGTGCCTTTATACACCTCCATTTCAGGATGTGTCATTTGCATTTGACCATTAAAAGAGGTTGGCTTACCGTAAAATAAATAATCAACCCCCGTGACGAGCGACTTTTCGAGCCATTTGACTCCTTGGAACCAAACGAGTTCAATGCAACCGCTTTCGTCACAACATTCCGCAACAATCCGTTGTTTGGCACCGTTTCCTAGTTTTTCCTTATAGCGAATGCGGCCAATAAACTGCGCATGCTCCATTTGTTCGCTGATATCTGCAATCCGATGGATTTGTGTTCGATCCTCATACCGAAACGGATAATACTGAATCAGGTCGCCGTAGGTAAATAAACCTAGCTCCGTTTGGAGTAAACTTAGACGGGTGGGAGTCATGCCGCGTAATTGCGAAAGATCCGTATCGAAAAAATGGCCTACCGACATTGAACAAATTTTTTGTGAATTTAGGTATATTTACAAAACCGTTAAAGCGTATCTTGAATTCCTTTATGTCAATCTCTACTTTTTATCAGAAACTAGTTTGTATCATGCTGCTCGTAAGCATGAGCGATTTGGCATTTGGACAAACAGTTTCAAAAGATCCATGTAAAGATGTTTGGGTCGCTACAGATGCTAAAATTTTGATGTTCTCACCGGAACCAGGTGAAGTAATCAAGCCCATACTCGTGCCTGTGAATGGTTCATTGAACCCCGACATTGAATGGACTTGGACTCCTGCATTAGGAATGGTTGATGGTCAAGGAAATGATGGCTCACGCATGTTGCATCCTTATTTTGATGTACAAAAATTGGGGGATCTAGGCGGGAATGCATTTACGACAACTTTTTTTATCACAGGAAAAAATCCCAAAACAGGTTGTAATGCATTTTCGTCGATTGACGTCATTATCTTGGCGCGGGTGAAACCTTATGATGCCATTACGCCCAACGGTGATGATTTGAATGACTATTGGTCAATCGATAATATTTCTTCTTATCCGGAAGCTACGATCACCGTTGTTGACCGCTGGGGAGTTCCCGTATTTGAAGGAACGGGAGAAACCTATGAAGAACGGCCTTTCCGCGGTAAATTAGATGGTAAATTATTACCTACGGGCGTTTATATGTACCGTATCAAACCTAACGCCGACTATCCCGATGTGGTAGGCTCATTAACCATTATTCGCTAGATGAAGAGTTTATTAGATCAAGAATTTCAGGAAGAAGGTTTTGTCATTACCAAAGTGGAGGATTTACTCAATTGGGCGCGCGCGAGTTCTCTGTGGCCCATGAGTTTTGGCTTGGCTTGTTGCGCGATCGAAATGATGCAAACTTTTGCATCAGGCTATGATTTAGATCGTTTTGGGGTTTTTCCCCGACCTTCCCCTCGTCAATCCGATGTGATGATTGTTGCGGGTACGGTAACTTTTAAGATGGCGGATCGTATTCGTCGGCTTTACGAACAAATGCCTGAACCTCGTTATGTGATTTCAATGGGTTCCTGTGCGAATTGCGGCGGACCCTATTGGGAGCATGGCTACCATGTGGTGAAAGGGGTAGATCGAATTATCCCCGTGGATGTATACGTGCCGGGCTGCCCTCCGCGTCCGGAAGCGCTCATCGGTGGAATTTTGAAATTACAAGAGAAAATCAATCGGGAAACCTTGGTGGTTCCTCAGCGCATTTTAGACGCGATATCGTAACATCATGGATTTGCAAGAACTCGTAGCATTAATTGAACAAACTGGAGTAAAGGTTGAACTGAATGAAAAATCAGGTCAAGTAACCCTTGCGAGCCAAGACCTTGTGGCAGTTTGTGATTTTCTTTGGCGCAATCCAAATACCTATTTTGACTCCTTGTCTTGTGTAACAGCAATTGATTTGGGTGTTGATGCGGGTCAAATGGAAGTAATCTATACCCTTTATTCCATTCCTTATCATGTTACAATACACGTACGGGTCGTCATAGATCGTGATAAGCCTGAAGTACCTAGTTTATCGGGTATATGGAAAACGGCCGACTGGCATGAACGAGAGGCTTATGATTTCTTTGGCATACAATTTACAGGTCATCCGAATTTAACGCGCATTTTGTTGCCTGCCGACTGGGAAGGACATCCTTTGCGGAAAGATTACGTAGAACAAGCGCGTTATCATGGCATTAAAGTCAAGTACGAGGAATGAAAATAGCCGGGTTCACTTTTATTCGAAATGCGGTTCAAAATGACTACCCCATTGTGGAGGCGATCAACTCTATTTTGCCTATTTGTGATGAATTTGTTGTGGCTGTGGGAAATTCAACGGATGGGACCCTCGAACTAATTCAAGCTATTCCTTCTGATAAAATTCGAGTTATTGAAACTGTTTGGGATGAATCAGCCCGTGAAGGCGGTCGTGTTTTTGCATTGGAAACAGATAAAGCCTATCAAGCCATTTCGCCAGATATAGATTGGGCATTTTACATACAAGGCGACGAATGCGTTCATGAGGATGATTTGCCTACAATTGTGGCCGCGATGCAAACGCATGCGGATAATCCTGTTGTAGAAGGATTGTTATTTCATTACAAACATTTTTATGGGTCTTACGATTATGTCGCCGTTTCCCGTCGATGGTATCGCAGAGAAATTCGGGTAGTGAAATTTGATCCTGCCGTACAATCCTACAAGGATGCGCAAGGATTCCGTAAAGCTGGGAAGAAAATTCATGCCAAATTAATTGACGCATCCGTCTACCATTATGGCTGGGTTAAACCGCCCCAAGGTTTGAATAACAAAGTGCGAAATTTTACCCAATTTTATCATGATGATGCGTGGTTAGCAGAAAATGTCCCAGCAGATTATCAGTTCGATTATGAAAATGCGGAACGTTTAACCCGTTTTGAAGGGACACATCCACTTGCGGCGCAAGCTCGGATTGCGCGGATGCAATGGCCTTTCCAATTTGATCCCAAGGTTTTAAGAGATAAGATGAGTTTGCGACGCAAAGTCCTCCAGCAAATCGAAGATTGGACCGGTTGGCGGATCGGTGAATATCGAAATTATAAGCAAATATAAGTGGAGCCAATTCAATATTTCCC